>JANLUN010000009.1:0-7136 GCA_031363505.1 Planctomycetota bacterium
CCCCGACCAGTCTCGCAAGGATTCTCCGTTGCCGCGGGTCGCGTGATTAGTGTGACTGGCGGAGTCACGGGGCGGGCGTGGGGCTACCTCGCGAACGAGTAGTTAGATTGCGATCGATCGCTCCCAGAAGCCGGTCAAGCCGATGGACGATGCTCCAGCCGTTGCCGTTCGCGTTGGGCTGGCCGCATTCGGAGATTCGTGGGAGATTCGGAGGGATGAAGCTCGCCATCGCAACCGCACTCGGACTCGCCGTATTACCGGGATGCGCCGCCCTTCTGACCGGAGCGGCAATCAGCACCGCCGGTCACCTCGAAGACACGCGCGATACCCTTGGGATAAACGTCTGGAACAAAGAAGAGGACGCGTACGACGAAACCGGTCGAACCCCCGCCGGGGTTGTTGCTCCGTCCTGGAGCTACGACGGAGTGTCTGTCCGCGCGGCGTCAACGGTCGAGAACCTGACGTCCCTGTGTCCACCAGAGATTCAAGTGAGGACGATCACGTCCTCGGGGATCGACTTCCGTTCGGATGTCGATGGTCAGAGAATCGCGTGCAGCGGAGTGAGCAAGGCTGGATGGAGCCGATTCAGCCTGTCACCCGAGATGCGAAAGAAGGCCCAATCGGAAGGACTCTCCGTGCGCGTGACGTGCGCGTTCGCCCGCGAGTGGACGTTTGATCTCACGCCCGAGTACTTCCGTGGCTTCGAAAGAAAGCGCGCCGAGATCGTGGCTTCGCACACGCTCACGGACAAGGGAGCCGAGTCCGCTCCATCGGTTGAGCGCGACCGTCTAAAAAGTGGCCCACCCCGCCGCGAGGCTGAGTGACCCTACACTGGTTTCGCTTTCAGTGATGCACTCCACCCCCGGGGTCTTCGGTGCGGGCAGTTCGGTTACCCTTCGCGGGCAGCGCCGAGAGGTGCTCAGATGGCCGAATTCGGCTGAGCGCTCCGGCAGCTCGACGTCCGTGCATCGCTGAGTGCAGCCAGGGACCCACCCAATCGCAGCGCACCAGGACTGTCAGTGTCAGTGCCGTCAGCGTGTCGGCTCATGCTCTCCAAGGCTCGCCCGTACCAACGCGACGATCGCAGCGCGGATGGGCTGCGACAGCTTCGGCCAGGCATGCGCGATGAGCGCCAAGTCGGTCGGTTCTTGCGCCGGAACGGCAAGCGGGACGCCAAGACGCTCGACGTTTAGTTCTCGCGCTTCGCCGCAAGTGCTGTCGCTGTTAGCCTCTGCGCGCGACACCATGGACGCGCGCCTCCGGTCTTCGGAACCGAGGGTTGCAGGTTCGAGTCCTGCCGGGTGCGCCAACGCGGACGCGAGAGCTCGCATGCCCGTAGGTCCCTGAAGGGCGAGTGACCGCCGCGCCGAGAAACGCGCGTTGCTGCATGCGAGGTGCGTGTGACTTCGGCGACACGGAAAGGATTGCCGGTCGGCCGGATCGACGTACCGCGTCCACTCTGCGGTAGCGCTTACGATCCGCCTCGCCAACTGCCGATCGAAGGACCTGCCCACTCCCACTGGGCCCGTCCCCATGAAGTCCGCCGCCCTCGTCATTGGGTGGCTGCTCGCGGTTTCGCCGCTTGCAGTTGCACAAGAACCCAACGAACTCGATTCGCGCGACCTAACGGATCTGTCGCTCGAGGAGTTGCTCGAGGTCGAAGTCTCCGTCACCTCGCGTCACGGCGAGAAGGTGAGCGACATTCCCGCCGCCGTGTACGTGCTCACCGGCGATGAAATTCGGCGCGCAGGCATCACCAGTGTGCAAGAAGCGATGCGCATGGTGCCGGGCTTCCATGTCACTCAATGGAAGACCGCGGGTTGGGACGTGACCGCGCGCGGCTTCACCGGATCGCTGTCCGAGCTCAACGAGTCGTTCGCGAATCAGCTGCTCCTGATCGTGGATGGCGTTCACTACTACAACCCGGTGATGGCCGGGATCTGGTGGCCGCTCCTCGACGTTCCGATGGACGACATCGAGCGCATCGAGATCGTGCGCGGGCCAGGCGGCTCGATGTGGGGCGCCAACGCGATGAACGGCGTCGTGCAGGTCGTCACCAAGCACGCGCGCGACACGCAGGGTCCGCACGTCATGACGCGCGCGGGGAGCACCGAGATCAGCGGCGACGCCCGGTACGGCGGCAAGCTGGGCGAGAACGGCGTCTACCGCACGTGGCTCTCGTACTCCGACTACCGCGCGATCCCGAATGCCGACGGCGATCGACTCGCCGAGGACTGGTGGATCGGCAGCTTCGGTTTCCGCGGCGACTTCGACATCGGCGACGATTCGCGCGCGCGCATCATCACGTCGCTCTACACGTCCGAGTTCGGCGAGGAGCCGCCGGACACTTCCATCCTCGGGCTGCCGCTCTTCGACGACACGCCCAAGAACGGCGGCTCGGTGATCGGAAGCTGGGAGACGGGCGACCTCGACGACATGCACCGCGTCAACGCGTGGTACTCGATCGATCACCAGAAGCAGGTGAACTTCGAGAGCGATCTGCAGACGCTCGATCTCGAGTACACGCGCAATCAGCTGCTCGGCAGCGTCCACTCGCTGACGTGGGGCGTCGGCGCGCGCGTCGTGCAGACGAATCTCGAGAGCCCCAACGGCTTCGTCGACTTTGCGCCCGAATTCCGTCGCATGCACAGCGTCCGCGCGTTCGCGCAGGACGAGATCGCGCTCGAGAGCCTGCGCTCGCGCCTCGTGTTCGGTCTGCAGGCGGAAGAGTCCGACTTCACGGGATTCCATCTGCAACCCAACGCGCGCTGGCTCTGGCACGCGACCGAGAACACGAGCTACTGGGCGGCGCTCTCGTACGCCGAGCGCACGCCGTCCGTCGAAGAGCGCGACACGCTCAACTTCGATCCGCCGACCGATCCGCCGTTCTTCCAAGGGGCCGACGACTTCGACAGCGAGGAGCTGCTCTCGACCGAAATCGGCGGGCGCGCGACGCTGTGGGAACACGTGTTCCTGGACATCGCCGCGTTCTACAACGACTACGAGGACTTGCAATCCTTCGAGCTCGACCAGAGCGGCACGATCGTGACGTTCGGGAACAACGCGACCGCGGTGGCGACGGGCGTCGAAGTGGCACTCGACTGGGACGTCTCCGAGGACTGGCGCATTCGCACGGCCTACACGTACTTCGAGATGGACTTCGAGGCCGATCCGGCGAGCTTCGAGGCGTCGTTCATCGACGACAAGGACGGCCTCATCCCGCGCAATCACGCCAACCTGCGCTCCTACTACGACATCACGCAGCAGTGGGAGCTGAACACCGCGGTGTACTGGACCGACGAGCTCGAGTTCTTCGACAGCCCGGCGTACTGGCGCTGGGACCTCGGCGTCGCGTGGGATCCGAGGCCGAATCTGCGGCTCGCGATCGGCGGGCAGAACCTCACCGAAGATCAGCACGCGGAAGCCGGCGAAGACATCCTGAACTACGGCGGCGAAGTTCCGCGCAGCTTCTACATCGACTTCCGCGTGAGCTTCTGACGCGCGGTCCGCGTCGAGGTCAGCCGTTGCTACGGCATCCAGCGCAGATCCTGCGCCGCGTTGATCTGCGACCCCGGCACCGGCGGCAGGCCCAAGAGATCGAGCACGAGATTCGCCGCGTCGCCGTTGCGAATCGGCGGCAGTCCCGCGCTGTCCCGCAGCGGTCGACCGATGCCCGGATCCGCGCGCGTCTTGGCCGAGACCGCGTAGAGATCGCGCGACTCTCCATCCGCGCCCAGCCACACGAGGAACGGAATGATGTAGTCGACCCACATGTGCGGCTGGTCGTGCGAGAGGTAGGGCGCACCGCCTCCGTGATCCGCGGTCAGCACGACCGCCGTCTTGCTCCGCAAAGTGGGCGAGGCGTCGATGGCCGCGAGGATGCGGCCGAGTTCTTCGTCCACGCGCGCGACGGCGCGCATGTACCGCGACCCCGGCGTGAGATCCCAACCGTGCATGTGCGCCGTGAGATCGGTGATCGCGAAATGCGCGAACACGAAGCTCCTCTTCGGATCGGCGTTGAGATGCTCGATGACGGTGTCGGCGACTTGCTCGGTTTTCGACGCCAAGACGTAGGTGTCGAGCTTGTCCTTGCCCTCGTCCGGCCCAATGGAATCGGCAGCTCCGTTGTCGGCGTTCCAGCTGACATCGTAGAGCGCGAACTTCGACTTGCCCGTGACGAGCAGGGTGCGGAGTCCGTGGTCGTGCGCGACGTCGAGTGCGCTGGCGACGTAGCTGCCCCGATTCTCGTGCACGTTTTCGTCGCTGGGCGCGTCGTCGTTCTTCACCCAGCCGTGACCGAGCTCGCCGAGCACAAATCGCCCGGTCAGCATCGCGGTGTGATTGGGCAACGTGATGGTGAAGTCGGGATCCGTCCGCGCATTCAGCGTCGACGCGCCTGTACGAAGGCGCGCGAAGTTCGGGAGGCCGCCCGACGTCACGATCAGGGCATCGCTGCGCAGCCCGTCGACGCTGATCAAGATCACGTGGTCGAAGCTGGGGGCGGTGCGCGGAGACGCAGGCGGCGTGTCGGTCCCCGTCGCGTGCGCCGGCAGTCGATGCACGGGCACCGCGCGCGCCGGCTCCGCGCCGGCCGACGCCGTGCACACGCGGGGCGGCGCGACCGACATCGCGAGCACGAGGCCGAAACGAACGATCGCAGGCAGGATTCCCAGAGTCTTTGAGCTCACGCGCGCAGGGTAACAACGCGCGTTCCCGAGCGCGGCATCCCGCGACTTCGCTCAGCACGATCTTGATGTTCCCCTCAAGTTCGCGCTCACTAGGCTCGACTCGACCTGGCCGCGAGCGACGCACGTAGGGCCCGCTGTCGAATGTTTCGATCCCACACCGCCCAGGGCCCAGCGCCGCTCTCCGTGACCGAGCGACTCGTCCTCGTGGCGACGGTCGTGCTGTGTCGCGTCGTCGCGCTGCGCGCGTGTTCGATCTACGACGACGCGTTCATCACGTTCCGTTACGCGCTGAACTTCGCGGAGGGTCGCGGGCTCGTCTTCAACCCGGGTGAGCCGTGGGAACCCGTGCTCGGCACGACGACGCCGGCCTTCGCGGTGCTCCTGGCGAGCCTGGCGCGCATCGGCATCGGTCCGATCGCGGCCGCGCTGTCGGTCAACATCCTCGCCGATGCGCTGTCGGCGGCGTTGATCGTCTCGCTGTGCGGAGCTCGGCGGCGCGTCGCGGTGATCGCGGTCTTGGCGTTCGCGTGTCTACCGCAGCTCGTGCGCATCGCGCTCGGCGGGATGGAGTCGTCGCTGTTCACGCTGTGCGCGCTCTCCGCCTGCCAGCGCATGTTCACGGGACGGCCCACCTCCGCCGGTGCGTTCGCGGCGGCGTGCTGCGTCGTGCGACCGGAGGGCGTGATGCTCGTGCCGTTGCTCCTGCTGGAGCGTATTCGCAGACCGCGTGAGCTGGTGCGGTTCGCGATTCCGATCGCAGTCGTCGGCATGGCTTCGGTGTTGACGCTCCTCGCGGTCTACGGAGACTTCATCCCGCAATCGGTTCGAGCGAAGTCGACGATGCACGCCGAAAACCGTGCGGGTCACGTCCTCGAACGCTGCACGCAGATCCTGGCGCAGTCCTTCGTGCCGCACTGGACGCTGCTCGTCGTGCTGCCCTTCGTGCTCGTCGGAGTCGTCGTGGCGCTGCGTCGCTCGTCGGCGCTGCGCACGTTCTCGCTGTTCGCGCTGTCGATCACGGCGAGCTTCCTCCTCGTGCGACCTCACCTGTGGGGTTGGTACTTCCACGTGCCGCTCGTCGCTTGGACGATGTGGCTGGGCATTGGGATCGACGTGGCGCTCGAGCGTTTCGCGTTCGGCAGTTTCATCGCACGGGCGGGACCCGTCGCGTGGATCGAGAAGCGCGACGTCGTCGTGCTGCCGTGCTTCGTCTTCCTGTGCGTCGCGGCGGTCAGCATTCTGCGTCCGTCGCCGGTTCCCGGACGCGTGTACGCGCCGATGCAGGCGTGGGCAACCGAGACGTCCGCGCGGGAACCCGGTGCGCGCATCCTCGCCGCGGATATCGGTGCGATCGGCTACGCGTGGCGCGGCACCGTGCTCGACAGCGAGGGCCTGACTTGGCCCGCGGCCGTTCAGTACCGGACGTCGAATCGCATGATCGCGGAGATGGAGCCCGAGTACTTGCTCATCGTCGCGGAGTTCCCGCGGCTCGCGCACCTCTATCGGCGGCCGGATCTCTTCGAGAGGTACGAGCCGATCCGCCGCTTCAGCGTCACCGGAGCGACGGACTTGTCTCCCAAGCTCGAGGACGTGCCGCGCGACTGGCGTCAGGACTACATCGTCTACCGCCGCAGGCAGCCGTAGATCGCAGGTGTCGATTGCCTGCCAGCGGTCGCTGGCGCCGCTCTACCACAAGCCGATCTCGCGCCGCTTGCGCCAGACCAAGTACACGAAGAACGGCCCTCCGACGAGCGACATCATCACGCCCGGCTGCAGCGCGTACTGACGCAGCAACGCGCGCTGCGCGAGGTCCGCGACCAGTAGGAACGCCGCGCCGAAGAGCGCGGAGAGAGGCAGGAGCGTTCGGTGCGTCCCGCCCGAAAGCATGCGGACGACGTGCGGCACGACGAGACCGACGAACGCGATCTGCCCTGCGACCGCGACTGCAGCCGATGCGCTGAGCGCCGCCGCGCACAGTGCGAGCACGCGCACGCGCGTCGTGTTCACACCGAGCGCTTGCGCGTCCTCGATGCCGCCTTGCATCAGGTCGAGCTCCCACGCGACGTACGGGACCACGGCGGCGGCGAGCAGGCATCCGCTCCACACCGTGGCCACGTGCCAGCCCGAACGATCGTCCAGCGTTCCGAACGTCCACGCCAAGATGCTCCGCGAGACCTCCCAATCTCCGATCAGCAGCACTTGGATGAGCTGCAGCACGCCGCCGGTCAGCGTGTTGATCGCGATGCCGATGAGGAGGAGCGCCGGAATCGAGACCCGTCCGGCGGTCGACGCGAGCGCGTACACGATGCCGCCGACACTGAGCGCGCCGACGAATGCGCACAGCGGAACGATCACCATGCCCGACGTGCGGCCGGGATCTGTCCACACGAGCCGCGGTCCGTAACCGCCGACCACGAGGACCGCGCACACGGCGCCGAGGCTCGCGCC
>JANLUN010000015.1:0-2728 GCA_031363505.1 Planctomycetota bacterium
CCACACGACGATGGCGACGGCGAGCGAGACGACCGTGCCGACACGCGGACGAAGCCAGACGAAGAGCAACGCCACCGTCGCGACGCCGAAGAGTCCGACGAACGCGTTGAGCGCCATGAAGTCGAGCCCGCGGAGTGCGAGAACCGGCGCGATCATTAGCGCGAAACCCGGCGGCCGGATCGTGAACGGCGTCCCGAGGTACTGGTAGCCGTCGCCCGCGAGCAGCGACTTCGCGCACGCGATGTACATCGACGCGTCGTTGGTCGTGTCCGTCGCTTCGTAGTACGGATGGACGAAGAGCGCAAGGCTCGTGCACGCCGCGAGCACGAACGCGATCAGCACCCACGTCGTCCAGCGGGTCCACGGGAGAGCGTGCTCTTGATAGGATCCGGCCATCGCGACTCGCGCGCGGAATCTACATGTCGACAAGGCTCCGGCGAAAGCCGTTATTCGCACTCGCGTGTCTTTGCGCGCTGATCGTGCCGCACGGCTGCGCGCCGGCCGAGCGCACACAGCCGGATATCGTGTTCCTGCTCGCCGATGATCTGGGCTGGCACGACGTCGGATTTCGTTCCGAGGGCGTCGAGACGCCGAACCTCGATCGGCTGGCGCAGCGCGGTGTCCGATTGGACGCGTGCTACGCACTCCCAATGTGCACGCCGACGCGCGCGGCGCTTCTCACCGGGCGCTATCCCATGCGCATGGGACTCCAGGCGGACGTGTTCCGTCCTTGGTCGCGGCGCGGGTTGCCGCTCGCGGAGCACACGCTCGCCCAAGGACTGCGCGACGCGGGATACCGCACCGAGATCGTCGGCAAGTGGCACCTCGGTCACCACGAGCCGGCGTACTTGCCGATGCAGCGCGGCTTCGATCACCACTACGGTTCCTACTGCGGACTCATCGACTACCGGACGCACGAGCGACTCGGCGGCCTCGATTGGCACCGCGACGGCAAGGGCGTGCGCGAGGAAGGACACACCACGGATCTCATCGCGTCCGAAGCCGTCCGCATCCTCGAGTCGCGCTCGCCCAGGGCGCCGCTGTTCCTGTACGTCGCGTTCAACGCGCCGCACGCTCCGAATCAACCGCCGGCCGATTGCGCGAGCCTCTACGGGAACGTCGAAAGCGCCGAGCGTCGCGCGTACTTGGCGCAGGTGACGTGCATGGACCGCGCAATCGGACGCGTCTTGGATTCGATCGACGCGGAGCACACGCTGGTCGTGTTCATGAGCGACAACGGCGGCGACGTGACGTACGGCGCGGAGAACGCGCCGCTGCGCGGCGAGAAAGGCACGCTCTACGAAGGCGGCGTGCACGTGAACGCGATCGTCCAGTGGACGGGGCACCTCGCCCCCGCCGTGGTCACCGAGCCCATTCACGCGGTGGACTGGTACCCGACCTTGTTGAAGCTCGCCGGCGCGAACGTCGTGCAGACGCTGCCGCTCGACGGCGTCGACGTGTGGCCGATCCTCACCGGCGGAAAGCGCTCGCCGCCGCGCGAGATCCTGCTCAACGTCGACGCGCAGCGCGGCGCGATCCTCGTGGGCCCGTGGAAGCTCGTCGTCTCCGGTCAACTCGTCGGCACGGTGAACGGCGAACCCGAAATCGATCGCGCCGAGCTCTTCGATCTGCGTCGCGACCCATCCGAGCAGCACGACCTCAGCGCGTCGGAGCCCGATCGAGTGCGCGTGCTCTTCGAACGTTTGTGCGCGTACGCGCGCGAGTCGCTGCCGTCGGAAGGCGGCGCGCTCGACGCGCAGCCGCCGGGTTATCAGCCGCCGAAGGTGTGGGGTGAGTGACGTTCCGGCGCGAGCCGACGCCGGTCAGCTCGCGCTCGTGATGAGCGGCGGTGGAGCGCGCGCCGCGTACCAAGTGGGCTTCCTGCGCGCGCTCGCGCGCGCCGCGCCGGACCTCGAGGTCCCCGTTCTCACCGGCGTTTCCGCCGGCGCGATCAACGCCATCTACCTCGCCGCGCACACGGAGAGCCTCGCGACGCGCGCCGATGCACTCGTGAACATGTGGAGCGGCCTCACGGCCGAGCAGGTCTTCCGCGTCGACGGTGGATCGCTCGCGCGCAACGTGCTGCGCCTCGGCTTCAAGCTCGTCTCGGGCGGTGCCATGGCCGCACCGCGCGCACACGCGTTCGTCGACACGGCGCCGCTGTGGTCGCTGCTCGAGAAGGTGCTCGAGGTACGCGACGGCAAGTTCCCCGGCATCGCCGCGAACTTGAAAGCCGGCAAGCTGCGCGCGGTCGCGATCACGTCGTCGAGCTACTCGACCGGCCAGTCGATCACGTGGGTTCAGGGCGAGAACATCGAGCTGTGGGAGCGCGCGCACCGGAAGAGCATCCGCACGGAGCTCGATCTGACGCACGTGATGGCTTCGACGGCGCTGCCGATCTTGTTCCCAGCCGTTCAAGTCGAAGGTCACTGGTACGGCGACGGCGGCATCCGCTTGACGACGCCGCTGTCGCCGGCGATCCACCTCGGCGCGACGCGCCTGTTGGCGGTGACGACGCGCTATGCGCGATCGCATGCCGAGGCGCAGCGTCCAGTGATCTCGGGGTATCCGCCTCCGGCGCAGGTGGCGGGCATCTTGTTCAACGCGATTTTTCTTGATCAGTTCGATGGCGACGCATTGCAGCTGCGGCAGATCAACCGGTTGCTCGAAGACCGCCCCGAAAGCATGCGCGATGGGCTGCGGCCGATCGACTTGCTGGTGCTGCGGC
>JANLUN010000029.1:0-7255 GCA_031363505.1 Planctomycetota bacterium
CGGCGAGCACGCGACCCATGTCGTTCGCCATCGCGAGCGGGAATGCCTCGCCCCCGATCATCACGTGCTTCAGACGTGTCAACGCCGTGTGGTTGCTCTCGCTCATCAGGAGCATGCGCATCATCGACGGCGTGCACTGGAGGTGCGTGACGTCGTGGCGCTCGATCTGCGCCGAGATCGACCAATCGCCTTCCGCTCGCGGCGGCCGATTCGACAGCTCACGCACCGTGTTGAGCAGCTCGAGGCTCGGCATCACGAGCGAAGCCGGCACCCCGAAGTCGATCAGGCATGCGATTTCATCGACGCCGATCTCCTTCAGTCGATCGACCATTGCGACGCACGTCTCCGGCCGGCCGAAGAGACCGCTCGTTTCGTAGTAGCGCTCGAACGCGTGCTCGAGCATCGCTTCGTGCTCTTCCGGCGTCAGGCTCGCGAACTCGTCGCCGGACTGGTCCGTCAGGTTCTTGGGCTTCGCGAACGCGGGGAACGCCCAGGCGTACTGCTTCAGCAAGCTGAGCGATGTCCCGAGGTAGGTCTTGAGCGGACCGCGCACGATTTCGCGCACCTTGGCTTCGTCGTCGCCGACGTACGTGTGCAGCATCAGCGACACGATGCCCGTGTTCGGATCGAAGCCCGCGGCCGCGCGCTCCTTGCGGTAGAGCTCGATCTTCGGCGCGAGGTCTGCGATCGATTGGCCGAGCAGGTGCGTGAGCAGGTTCGCGCCCGCGCGTCCCGCCATTGCGTACGTCTCAGGATTGCCGGCGGTCGTGACCCAGACGGGCAGCTCCTTCTGGATCGGCCGCGGGAGCGTGCGCACCGCGACGTTCTTGCCCGTCGCGCCGGGGAACTCGACGGATTCGCCGCGCCACAGTCGCTGCACGATTTCGATGTCACGGAACATCGCTTCCTTCGCGTTCGCGAAGTTGTGCGGCGCGAGGATGAAGTCGTTCGGCTGCCAACCGGACGCGATCGACACCGCGACGCGGCCGTTCGACAGGTTGTCGACCATCTGCCACGCCTCGGCGGCGCGAACGGGATGGTGGAGCGGGAGCACGAGGCTGCCAGCGCGGATCTGGACGTTCTTCGTGATCGCCGCGACCGCGGCGCCGGTGATCGCGGGGTTCGGATAGAGACCGCCGAACGCGTGGAAGTGCCGCTCGGGCGTCCACACGGCGTTGAAGCCGTGCGTGTCGGCGAAGCGCGCGCCGTCGAGCAGGAGGCCGTACTTGTTCTCGCCGCCCTCGGATTCGTCGCTCGAGAAGTAGAACAGGCTGAAATCCATCGGGCGCGCGACGGTCGACGCGCCCTGCGGTGCCGATTGCTTCTGCGAGTCTCGGTAGACGACGACCTTGAAGCCGCGCGTGAGCGTCCACAGGAGCTCGAGCACCGAGATGTCGAACGACAGGCTCGTGACAGCGAGCCACGTCTTATCGCCCGCGTGCGGAATGCGATCGTCGATGCCGACGAAGAAGTTGACGGCGTTCCGGTGCTCGACCATCACACCCTTCGGCTTGCCGGTCGAACCCGAGGTGTAGATGACGTACGCGAGGTGCTCGGAGCGAACGCCGACGATGGAGCTCGATGTCTCGCGCTTCGCGATCGACGGCCAGTCCTTGTCGATCTCGATCACGCGTGCGTCGCAGGGCGGCAGTTCCGCTCGAAGGCTCGACTGCGTGATGACGACGGGCGCCTTGGAATCGGCCAGCATGAACTCGATGCGATCCTTCGGGAACGCGGGATCGAGCGGAACGTACGCGCCGCCCGCCTTGAGGATCCCGAGCATCGCGACGAGAAGATCGAGCGAACGCTCGACGTAGAGTCCGACGAGCGTGTCGGGGTGCACTCCGAGCGTGGCGAGGTGCGCCGCGAGCTGGTTCGCGCGCTCGTCGAGTTGCGTGTAGGTGAGGCTCTGTTCCTCGAACACGATCGCGGTCGCGTTCGGCGTGCGGCGCGTCTGCTCTTCGAAGAGTTGGTGCACGCACGCATCGCGCCGGTAATCGAGGTCGGTGCGGTTGAACTCGTCGAGGATCTGGGAGCGTTCGTTCGTCGAGAGGAGTGCGAGATCCGCGATCGGCCGCGTGGGATGCGAAGCCAGCTCGCCGAGCAACGTGTGCACCTGCCGCTCCATGATCGCCGAGCTGATCTGGGAGATGCGCGACCCGTCGCAGACCATCGTGCACGCCGAGCCGTCTTCGCTGACGACGAACGTGACGAGCCGACCGGCGGGCGGGACGAACGCGTCGGCGCTGCGCTGCACTTCCAGTCCGATGGGCAAGAGGCCCGCGCCCAGCGAGTCGGCGACGGCGTGCAGCTCGGGATGGCGCGCTACGCTGTCGCGCATCCACGTGCGATGACGGGTGATGCGCTCGCGCTCCTCGCCGAACGCGAGGAGCAACGCGTCGAAGCTCATGCCCGTGCCCAGGTCGATCGAGAGCGGGACGTGCAGCGCGGCCCAGGGTTCGAGATCGCCGACGAGCTCGCGAACGTTCGGCCCGCTGAACGCGAGATGGAATCGGTTCTTCGCACCGATGCGCGAGAGATACGCGGCGCACGCCGCGAGCAGCGTGTCGCAGCGTCCAAGGGGACTCGTGCGATCGCGGAACGACTCGGGCAGCTCGATGCGCAGGTGCGTCGTCGCGCCCTTGGCTGCACTGTTGGCTTCCGTGGTCGCGTAGGGGATTTCGACCGGCTCGAGCCGCGCGAGGCGCCGCGCCCAGAACGAGTCCGACTTCGCGAGCTCGGCATTGAGTCGCGTGAGCCGCTCGGTGCGATCCGGCGCGAGCGCATCGAAGCGCGTACCGACGGCGAGGCCGAGCTCGGTCGCAACCTCCGTCGCGGGGATCGGCCGGCCGCACAGCTTGGTGAAAGCCGTCAGCGCGAGCTCGCCGACGCCCGTCGCGACGCGGATCTCGTTCGCGTCGAGAAACGTGATGGTCCCCGGCGCGTCGCTCGACTTGGTCTCCGAGTGCACGCGCGAACGCGTCACCGCGACGACTTCACCCGCGCGGTGCGCGGTCGCGAGTCCGAGCGGATTGGGGTAGCGGCCGAAGTCGAGCGCGCGCACCAGCGCGTCGAGCTCGACCGCCGACTTGTTCCAACCGAGCGTGCACGCGGCGATCGGGCGCTCGTGACGGCCGAAGTAGGTGCGCTTCGAGAGGTCTTGCACGGTGCGCGTCGAGCGATTCGAGGCCAGCTCGTCGACGAGCTCGGCGAACGAGCCCATCGCGGCTTCGAAGCACTTCGTGTTCAGCGTGAGCGACGTCTCACCCGGAGCGATGTCGAAGATGCGCTGCTTCAGCACGTCGCCGAGGTCGGCACCGGCGGTCATCACGTGCCACGTGATGCCGTACGAGCTCTCGCGATTCATCAGCGCCCACGCGGGTGTGTTGAGGCCGGCGTAGCGCGGCAGCGGACCGTCGTGGAAGTTGACCGCGAGGCGACGCGGCAGATCGAGCACGTCGGCGGGGACGATCGACAGGTGCGTGATGCTGAACAGGTAGTCGAACGGACGCGCCGCGAGCGCCTCCTTGTAGTCCGACTTGGGGTCGATGAGCGCGATCTCCTTCTCGCGCGCCCAGCTCGCGATCGAGTCGGTGGACGAGATCACGCCGAGGATGCGATGACCTTTATGAACGAGCATCTCACCGCATTCGATGAGGAGCGAGTCCGCGCCGATCAGGAAACAGTCGAAGCGATCCGTATGGCTCATTGCGCTGCAGAGTTCTTTCGGGGTGGCGCTGCTTCGAGCAGGCGCGGGCCCGGCTCGGAGCTAGGGAGTGGGCGATCCGCGCGCATGTGGGGATGCGCGGGCTCGCGTGGCTTAGTGATCGGTCGCGCGCGTCCCCGAACGTGACGCGATCCACCTGGAAGTTCTTTCCACCGACCGGGCTTCGTACTCACGTCACCGCGACTCCGCAGTCGATCGATGAAGTTCAATGACGCAGAGCCCCGCACCGTCGTCGACCGCGCGCGCCCCCAAAGCGCGGCCGACACCTGAGCGAACTCCGCCGGCGCCGGATCAGGGATCGAAGGCGTTGCGCTCGCGCGCGGGGAGAAGCGCGCTGTGGACTCTCTCGGGCTACGCCGGCGGTCAGGTGCTGCGTCTCGGCGGCAACCTGGTGCTGACGCGACTTCTATTCGCCGAGGCGTTCGGTCTGATGGCGCTCGTCTCCGTGTTCATGACCGGCCTAGCGCTCTTCTCCGACGTCGGCATCGGGCCGAGCATCATCCAGAACAAGCGCGGCGACGATCCGCGGTTCTTGAATACGGCGTGGACGTTGCAAGCCGGCCGCGGGTGCGCGCTGTGGATCGCGGCCTGCGTCGGCGCGGCGCCGTTCGCGACGTTCTACGGGGAAGCATCGCTCGCCTGGATCGTGCCGGTCACGGGGTTGACCGCGCTGCTCGGCGGTTTCAACTCGACCAAGCTCTTCACCGCGAACCGTCATCTGAAGACGTCGAGCAACGTGATCGTCGAGCTCTCGTCGCAGTTCGCCGGCATGATCGCGATGGTCACGTGGGCGCTGATTTCGCCATCCATCTGGGCGCTCGTGTCCGGCGGCCTCGTCACGAGCGCGGCCAAGATGATCCTCAGCCACAAGCTGATGCCCGGCGAGCGAAACCGCTTCGCTTGGGACACGGACGCTGCGCGCGAGCTCTTTGCCTTCGGCCGCTGGATCTTCTTCAGCACGCTGCTCACGTTCCTTGTGATGCAGTCCGACCGGCTGATCTTCGGCAAGATGATCCCGCTGTCGCTCCTCGGCGTGTACAGCATCGCGCTGATGTTCGCGACGCTGCCGTCGGTCGTCGCGGGCTACGTCGGCAATCAGATCGTGTTCCCGCTCTACAGCCGCATCCATCACAGCGGTGAGGAGCTGCTGCCCGTGTTCCGCCGCACGCGTTGGCCGGCGATGTTGCTGGGTGGGACGATCCTCTCCGTTCTGATCACCGCCGGGCCGAGCATGATCGCGACGCTGTACGACGATCGCTATCACGACGCGGGCTGGATCCTGCAGATCCTCTCGATCGGCGCGTGGTTCGGCGTCATGGACGCGACCAACACCGCGAGTCTTCTCGCGCGCGGCAAGGCGCGGATCCTCGTGCTGTCGAACGCGTCGAAGCTCGTCGCGATGGTGGCGCTGATTCCGCTCGGCTACTCGATTGCGGCTTTCCCTGGAGCGGTCACGGGCTTCGCGGCGTCGGAGCTCCTGCGCTACGGCGTGTCCGCATACATGACGAACAAGAGCGGGCTAATCGGCTGGAACCAGGATCTCCCGTTGACGTGCCTCGTCGGCGCGATCGCCGCGATAGGCGCGCTCGGCGCGCATTGGCTCGAGCAGATCGGCACGCCGCACATCGTCGTCGCGCTGCTATGCGTCGCGCTCGTCGCGCTGGCCTGGGGCGGGCCGATCGTGCGACACGTGCGGAGATCGCGCGCCGAAGGACACTCGCTGCTCGGCGTCTGATCGCGGCGGGGCCTTTACGGAAGCTTCGACGCGTACGACGCGGGATCGGCTGAGAACTTCGCCGGACACCTTTCGCAGCAGAAACCGATCACGCGGCCTTGGAACACGAGCGTGTGCGCAGCGTCGATCGGTGTGCCCGACACGGGGCACAGCGCGTTGATCGGAACGGGAGCGCCCAATGCTGGCTCCGTCTCGAGCGCGGGCATCGCAAGCTTGTCGCCGGCTTCGATGACGATCTTCGGCCGCTCTCTTCGGAGCTTTGCAATCGCGTCGCTACCCAGTCCCGATTGCCAAACGTAGGCGCGCTCCAGCACGGGCATGCGCAGCAGCGTCTCGACTGCCGCGTCCGATAGCCGCGTGCGAACGAGAACGAGCTCTGTCAACGCGGAGTGCGCGGCGAGCGACTTGATCCCAACGTCGGTCACGGGCGTCGACGACAAGTCGAGGCGGGTCAATCGCGGCAATCGAGCGACGATCGCGAGCGCCCGATCCGTGATCGCGCAGCGCGCGAGCGAAAGCCGAACGACGTGTTCGGCAACGGGCTGGAGCAAACGCTCGACGTTCTCGTCGGTCGACGCCGAGCCGGCCGGCGAGAAGTCGATCTCGAGTAGGTTCGTGCCCGCCGCGACCGGCGCGACGTGAACGAGCGCGTCTCGCAACGCGTCGAGCGCCCTGGCGTCGGTCGCGGCGCCGAACTTCTCGGCGTCCGCCACCACGCCCTCGAGCGGCGCACCGGCGGCGATCCAGGCTTCGATCGCGGCCAGCTCCGCGGCCGTCAGCTGCGCCTTGCCCTCCGGCGGCATGTGATCCTCGTCGCCGAGGGGGAGGTGCGCGCGTCGCACGAGCTCGCTCTTCGTCGAATCGCCGCGGACGAGCGCGGGCCCGCCCTCTCCGCCCGCGAAGAGCGCTTCCGGAGTGGTGAGCTTGAGGTCGCCCTTCTGCTTCGTCTCGCCGTGACACGCGCCGCAGCGCGCCGCGAAAATCGGCGCGATCGTGTCACGGTACGTCGAGCGCTGGCCGACCTGCGCGGGTGCTTCCGCCGTCGCGAGCGGCGCCATGAGGAATCCCTCGCCGCGCACCAGCACCGAACCGAAGTGACCGGCGACGGCGAGCAAACCCATCGTCGCGAAGAGCGCGAGCCGGTAGATCGCTCGCGAGTAACGCGTGTACGCGAACACGACGGCCGACGTGCCCGCGGCTGACGCGAGCGCGAGGCGCAGGTGCAGTTGGACGGCATCCGCTTCGTATCCGTCCTCGAGCGAGAGCGTGTAGCCGGTCAGGGCCGCGACGCACGCGGACAGCGCGGCGATCCACACCAGCGTCGACTCTGCCGCGGCGAGCTCGCGCGTCGATTTACCGCGCGCGAGCGCGACGAGGTCGAGCGCGACCAGCGCAGCCACGATGCCGATCGGGAAATGTAGCAGCGCCGGATGCAGACGGCCAAAGACTTCGATCCAACTCGACAAAGCGTTCACCTCGGTTTCACGCGACGATCTCGGGCACCACTTTGCCGAACACGTCCGTCAGTCGGAAGTCGCGTCCCTGATGGCGGTACGTGAGCCGCTCGTGATCGAGGCCGAGCAAGCGCAGCAGCGTGGCGTGCAAGTCGTGCACGTCGACCGGGTCCTTCACGATGTTGTAGCCGTAGTCGTCCGTCTCGCCGTGCGTGATGCCCGGCCGGATCCCGCCGCCGGCAAGCCACACGGTGAAGCAGCGCGGATGGTGATCGCGGCCGTAGTTCTGCGAGGTCAGCGTGCCTTGGCTGTACACGGTGCGGCCGAACTCGCCGGCCC
>JANLUN010000036.1:0-2304 GCA_031363505.1 Planctomycetota bacterium
GGCCCCGCGCCACGCCACCTCGGCGTACAACATCGCGTGCGGGCAGTCGCTCTTGGGGGAGATCGACGCAGCGTTCCGTTCACTCGAGCGCGCGATCGACTTGGGTTTCGGATACCGCGCGACGGCGGTTCAGAACGCGACGAAAGACGCGGATCTCGCGAACGTCCGCCGCGACGCGCGCTTTCTCGCGGTCATCGAGCGCATGACGCTGCTGCGCAGAGCCGCCGAGGAGTACGCCAGCCAGCCCGCGACTTATGTGCCCGCACGCGTCGCGTCCGCGGAAGCGCTCCCCGTGCTGATCGTGCTGCACGCCGACGGCTCGACGAAGGACGAGATCGCGCACGGGGAATGGCGCGAGCTCGCGGACAAGCTCGGCCTGGCGCTCGTCGCGCCTTCCGCGGGCACCCCGACAGGGCTCGATCCATCGCAGGGGATGTCGTGGAACGATCCGCGCGACGGCGACTTCGATCTCGCGGCCGACGACGCCAAGCGCGTCAGCGATGCGCTGCGCGCGTTTCGAGCGAGTCACAGAGTGGACAGGTCGCAGATTCTGCTGGCCGGCGAAGGTCGCGGCGGACAGGAAGCGTTTCGAATCGCGTCGCGCATTCCGGGTCTGTTCCGCGGCGTCCTCATCCGCGGCGCGGTGGTCGAACCGCGGCGATCGGCGACGGCGGCGCTGCGCGGATTGCGGGTCGCGGTGCGAATCGATCGTGGAGCACCGATCGTCGGCCTGCGCGCTGCGAGCGATCTCGACCGTTGGGGGAGCGCTTTCGAGCAGCAATGCGCGGAGCTCGGTGCGTCGGCGGATTTTCGGATCGGGTCGACGAAGGACGATCTCGCGGTCGCGCTCGAGAAGCTGCTCGGCCGCTGATCTCCGCGAGAACCGCGTAACACGCGCGGCTGACTGACGCTTGAACCCTTGGAGCTCGCCGTCGGTGGGCTCCTCCACCCCCAATCTCTCCCATTCTCTCCAGTAGGGCGCAGCCATGACCCGCATCAACTTCTCCTCGTTCCTTCGGCCGCAGCGCGCGGGCCTCGCCGCGCTCGTCGCGCTGTGCGCGACACCGGCCCTCGCCCAGGAAGTGTTCGTCGGCAGCTCGAACACCGTCATCCAGAAAGGCGACGCCGACAGCGGCAACTTCACGCCCGTGTCGGCCTGCGGCGGTCAGGTCAACTCGATGGTTCTATCAGGGGACACGCTCCACGTCGGCGACCTCAACGGCAACGTGTACGTCTACAACGACGCGGCGCACTCGATCGCGTACGCATACACGCTCGACACCGACGCGCGCGCGATGACGCGCAACGCGGGCAACGTCATCGTCGGCGGCGGCAACGGCAAGATCTTCGTCGTCGATCCGGTGACTGGCGTTCCGTCGGTCGTGCACCAGCTCCCGACCACCGTCGACGCGCTGGCGTTGCACGGCACCACGCTGATCGCCGGCAGCCTGTCGCAGTCCGTGTGGCTCGGCGACATCGCGCAGGGCAACTTCGTCAACCTCCTCGCGTGCGCGAACTGCGGTCCGATCCAGTCGATGGTGGTCGACGGCGACGACCTGTTCATGGGCGACTCGACCGGCAACATCTACCACTACAACTTCAACGCCGGCTTCGTGGCGTACGCGTTCACGGTGCCGAGCGACGCGACCGCGCTGGTCGTCGACGGCACGACGTTGCTCGTCGGCGGCTCGAACGGCGCGATCCTGCGCGTCAACCGCAGCACGGGTCAGGTCATCGGCAGCTTCGACGCGACGTTCGACGTCCAAGCGATGGCGATCCAGCCGACGCTCCACCCGGGAACGGGCTTCTGCTACGGGACCTTTTGTCCGTGCGGCAACGACAACCCCACGAGCGGCTGTCGGAACTCGACGGGCGGCGGCGCGCTCCTCATGGGCACGGGCTCGACCAGCGTGACCGCGGACGACCTCGTGCTGAAGGTCACCGGCATGCCGCTCGCGACGCTCGCGCGGTTCTACATGTCGTCGCAGCAGACGGTCATGCCGTTCGGGGATGGACTTCTCTGCGCCGGCGGCGGCGGCTACCCGTCGTTCCGATTCCGCGCGGCGAGCAGCTTCCCGACCGGGACACTCACGCAAGGTCCTGGCACGGTCGCCCACAGCGCGCACTTCTTCGGACCGTCCGGTCTCATCACCCCAGGCTCGACCTGGAACTTCCAAGTCTGGTACCGCAACCCGCACGGTCCCTGCGGCGGCTTGATCAACGTCTCGAACGGCTACAGCGTCAGCTTCGCACCCTGAGTTCTCGGGGCCGGTTTCCTGTTTCGCGCGCGGCGTCGCACATGCG
>JANLUN010000792.1:0-9632 GCA_031363505.1 Planctomycetota bacterium
GCGAGAAGAAGAAAAAGTAAGCCCCGCGATCTCGCGAGACTCCACGCGGGCGGCCCCGAACACCTCGGGGTCGCCCGCGCTCCTTTTTACCGCGTGCCCGCGTTCAGCGCGTTCACCGGGGGGCGCGCGCGGGCCGATTACTGCGCGTCGTCGGGCGTGCCCAGCCCCGTGATCCCACCGAGGTTGGGACCCAGGTCGAGCAGCGGTTCCGACGGCGACCAATCGTGGAGGACGCGCGCGACGGCGAGCAGGACCTCTTGGTCTAGATCGCGCCAGAGGGTCGCTCCGCCGTCTTCCCCCCGAGCGCACTGGGCCAAGTTGCCTTCGACGAGCGCGAGGATGCGCTGCTTCACTTCGTCGGGTGATTCCATCGCCCTGCGGACCAGGGGGATCAATCGAGCGCCGTATTCGGCCGGCAGGCCGTGGCGCTCGCACATCGAGCGAAGGAGGTTCTCGGGGGTCATGGCGCTGGGGGGGAGAGGACGTGGGGAAGTCCTCCGAACAAAGCTATCCCAGGACCACAGACCGGGCGAACCGGTGCACACCGAGAACGGCCGGTTTTCAGGCCAAAGTGACGCGTACCCGCGTCGCTGCGATCACCAGGAGCGATGCGTCGTCGCGCGGGGCATCACACCTGGACCGCGAGGAGCGACTGCTCGACGAAGACGACGGCGTCCGTGACGTCCGTGCCCCCCAGGCCGAGGATCCGCAGAGTCGCTTCGTCGAACGTGCTCGCCGCGGCCGTGATGTTCCCATCGCAAGCGCGGTGCACGAGCAAGTTGGCATTCGCGACGAGCGCGACCGCGGCCTCGCGCGCGACGGCCTCGCGCGGCCCGTGGTGGTACTGGATCGCGCCGCACGCGACGGCGGGCAGGCCCCAATGCTGTGCGACGAGCGCGCCCACGTCGGCGTGATTGAAGCCGAACGTGTGCTCCTCGCACGCGTGCGCCGGCATGTTCTCCGCCTGCGCGCGGCGAGCGGCTTCGAGGAACGGTTCGCGCATGTTCTCGAGCATCACGACGCGGCCGAGGTCGTGGAGGAGTCCGCAGCTGTACACCTCTTCCGGCGTCATCCTGAGCGGCTTCTTCGCTCGGCGCGCGAGGAAGCTCGCGACTTGTCCGGTGACGATCGAGTGGCGCCACAGCTCGTCCATGTCGAACCCCGAACCCTTCAAGTGATCGAACTGCGTGATCACCGCGGCTTGGGTCACGACGTTGCGGAGCACCTTGAGTCCGAGCACCGCGCTCGCTTGCTCGGTCGAGAGGCAGCGCTCGCGCAGCCCGTAGAACGAGCTGTTCGCGATCTTCAAGACTTTCGCGGCGAGCGGCGGGTCCGTGGCGACGAGCTCCGCGATCTCGCGCGTGCCCGAGCGCGGGTCTTGGAGCAGCTCGCCCACCTTTTGAACGACAGCCGGAAGGCTCGGAAGGTTGAGTTTCTTCGCCAGCAGAGTCTTGACGCGCGAGTCGATCATTTAGGACTACCCCATGTGCCCGACGTTTTCGGCGTCCGACCGGAAATTTCATCCGGACACGTGCCGACGACGCGTGTTCCTATCGAGCGCACGACCTAGCTCGGCTTGAGTCAAAGTCGGGCGTGCGAGCTCGCGTCGATGCGCGCGCAACCGCTCGGGTCCATGCTCGAGCAATCGCTCGGGCCGATGCGTGCGCGCCGATCCGAGTCGATCTCAAGAACCGCGCGCGCCGGTTCCGATCACGCTCGCAGGTTCAGGTCCCCGCACCGCGGCCGTCAGCTCCCCACGCTGGTGCGCCCTCGGCTTCCCCGTTGATTCGCACCATGCACCGACTTCTCATCGCCCTCGCGGCGCTCTCGTGCGTCGTTTCTTTCCTGCATCCGCGCGACGTGCGCGCCGGCACGGCTGTCCGAATGGACGTCGCCGGTCTCGTCGATCGCGCGGAGCTCGTCGTCGAGGCGCGGGTGATCGGCTCGCGACCGCAGCTCACTGCGAGTGGGCGGCGCATCGAGACCGAGTACACACTCGACGTGAAGCGCACCTTCCTCGGGGAGGCGCTGTCCGCGCAGTCGTTTCGTCTGCCGGGCGGCGTGCTGCCGGCGAGCCAAGGCGGCCGTGGACTCGTGATCGCAGGGATGCCGAGCCTCACCGAGGGCGAGGACGTGATCCTCTTCCTCACGGTTCCGAGCTCGAAGGGGCTGCGCATGCCGGTGGGGTTGGCGCAGGGCAAGTACCGCATCGTTCGCGATGCCGCGGGACGGCAGATCGCGACGCAGTCGCTCGACTCGTTGTCGCTCGTCGACGCGCACGGAGCGCCGACCGCGGCTGCACCGGGCGCGCTCGAGCTCGACGCGCTCGTCCGCGAGATCGAAGCGGCCGTCGCGGCCCGACGTGAGCGCGAAGCGCGGCAGGCCGCAGGAAGCGGCCGCTAGATGCACACATTCCAGCGCTTCGCGGTCGCGATCCTCGCGATCGCAGTCGTCCTGCCGGCGTCGGCGCACGTGCGCCTCATCAACTCGGGCAACGGCAACAAGCTCTTCTGGAGCTCCCCAGCGAACATCGGGATCGTCGTCAGCTCGACGCCGTCCGACAACATCACGAACGGGAGCACCACGACGGCGCTGCGCAACGCGATCGCGGCCTGGAACGCGGACACGCAGACGAACGCGACGCTGGTGGAGAACACATCGGCGCTGCAGCGCGCGCGGTCCGATTGGGAAGCGAACGACATCCACCTGATCCTGTTCGACGAGAACGACAGCTCGGGTTATTTCCCCCTCGGATCGGGCACCGTCGCGCTCACACCCGTCTGGTTCAACTCATCGGGTTCGATCGTGGACGCGGACATCCTGTTCAACGGCGGAGGCTTCGACTTCACGACGTCCGCGCAGTTCGCGAGCTTCGACGTGCAAGACGTCGGCGCGCACGAGCTGGGCCACTTGCTCGGCCTCGACCACTCTGGATGGGCCGGCGCCACGATGTATCCGTACGTCGACACGTCGGTGATCCTGCACCGCAGTCTCTCGCGCGACGACGTGCAGGGACTGCGCGACGCGTATCCGGCGCAAGCGTTCGCGACGATCAGCGGGACCCTACGACGCGCGGGCAACAACTCGCTCGTGCCCGGCGCGCACGTCGTCGCACGCGACACCAACGGTCGCAGCGCCGCGGCCGCGCTGTCCGACGACAACGGTGATTTCGTGCTGCGCGCGCTCGCGGCCGGCACGTATGAGGTCTACGCCTCACCGCTCGATTTCCCCGTCTCCGCGGGGAATCTCGGCGGCGGGCACACGATCCAGACCGACTTCGAGTCCACGATCTTCGGCTCGTACGTGGTGACGTCGAACCAGTCGCTCTCCGTCGGCGATCTCCTCGTGGATCCCGACGTCGCGCTGCGACTCGGCGGCAACGCGGATCCGTATCCGCTCCGCTGTGCGACGGGAGTGACGACGAGTCATCTCCTGCGCGGCTCCGGGCTGACCGCGGGCTCCACGCTCACGGCCAGCGATCCGGCGGTGACGCTGTCGAACCTCACGTGGCTGACGAGTCAGGTCCAGCTCGACGTGCAGATCCCCGGCGGCGCGTCGGCCGGTCACTTCGACGTCATGGTCACGAACACGCTCGGTCATACGAGCATCCTGACCGCACCGTTCGAGATCACGACGCCGAATCCCGTCGTGACCACGGTGGCGCCGCCCACCGGCAGCCGCAACGGCGGGACCGCGCTCACCATCACCGGCTCGAACTTCGCGAGCGGCGCGCGCATCGTCATCGGCCCGAACATCTACGTCGACGGCGAGATCGGCGGCGCGACGGTCGTCGACGCGAACACGATCACGCTGACGACGGCCGCGACGACCTTGGGGACCTACGACGTCGTCGCGATCGACGCGTCGGGAGTCGAAGGTCGCAAGATCAACGCGTTCCAAGCGGCGATGCTGCCGAGCGTCGACACGCTCTTCCCGATCGTCGGCAGCGCGGCCGGCGGCACGCTCCTTTCGATCGTCGGCGCCGAGTTCGATCCCGCGGCGGTCGTGCGAATCGACGGCGTGCAGCAGACGCAGGTCACGGTCGTGAGCGCGACTTCGATCGAAGTCCTGACGAATGCCGGCGCGCCCGGCGGTCCGTACGTCGTCGAAGTCGAGAACCCGGGCGGAGACGTCGCGACGAGCGCGTTCGCGTACGTAGGCACCGCCGACCCGCTCTTCACGTCGATCGCTCCGGCGTACGGGACCGCCAACGGCGGCAACACCGTCGTGATCAGCGGCTCGAACTTCACCGCGAATACGACGGTTCTTTTCGGAGCCGCGGCCGACACGGGCCTCGGTGGCACGGCCGCGACGTCGGTCGTGGTCGTCGACGCGAACACGCTCGAAGTGGTGACGCCGGCGCACGCGAGCGGCATGCACAACGTGCTCTTGCAAGACAGCGTGAGCGGCCAAGCGGTCGTCGCGGCGGCTGCATTCACGTTCCAGTCGTCAGGCGGCGGGGGGGGCGGCGGCTGTTCGGTCGTGCCCGTGAACGGACCGCGCAATTTCGAGGACGCGCTGTCGAACGTCGTCTGGCTCACGCTGACGTTCGCCGTGCTCGCGTCCGAAGCGTGGCGTCGCAATCGCCGCGTGCCGGTGCCGGTGCGCAAGAACGTACGGCGCTAGGCCGTGCGTCGCGTCACTCGCCGTCGCCGAGCGGCAACACGCGCTTTTCCTCGCCCTTCGAGTTGAGGCGCGTGACCGTGCACTTCTTGTTCGGCAAGTCGTAGTCGAAGAACTCGACGCCGCCTCCGCCTTCGGCCTCGCTGACGAGGCGGACCGGCAGGAACGTCCGATTGTCGATCAAGTCGATCCGCGCGCTTCCATCCGGCGACACGGCCAGCCCGATGCGGTCGCGCATCGCGTGGCCGACGCCCGCAGGCGCATCGAAGCCCATCGTCACGGAGAGATCGTCCATCGTGCCCACGCCGAAACGCTCGGCGCCGGTCGCGTCGTGGAGTGTGATCCCACACGCACGCGAGCGGCGCTGCGTGTCCTTCGGATCTTGACCGAGCACGATGCGCGTGCGGCCTTCGTCGTCGACGACGAGTATTCGGCGAGCGGTGATCGTCGCCGGTGTCTCTCTCGACGCCGCGGAGAGGCACAGCGCGAGCGCGAGTGCGACGCCTGCGAGCACGCGGTCGCGTCGAATCTTGGTTTCGAGAGTGTGAACGCGTTGTTCAAGCGAGGACATGTGCATGGGTTTCTCCTGACGAATCGTGCATCACGATCGCAACTCACTGCACTGCTGTCCACCGACTGACGCACTCTCGACTTCGTCTTTACGCGCGGCCGAGTACGCGCGGGAATCGCCGTGATACTGTCGCGAACGTCATGTTCGTTGCTTCACTCCTCCTCACGCAGGCTCCTGCTTCGATCGACGCGCCACGACTGCGACGCTTGATTCACTCTGTCAACGCGCACGCAGTGTGGTCGCCCGACGGACAGACGCTCGACTACCAATCGAGTGCGCTGGGCCGTGTCGATCTGCACTCGATACGGATCGATGGCTCCGACACCCGGCGGCTTGTCGAGGATCCAGGCGAAGCGGCAATCGAAACGTGTACTAGGCTGCCGCGGACGGGTCGAACGTGTGTCGCATCACGAACGATTCGTCCGCGGACTTCCGTCCGTCCTGGTCGGCCGACGGCGCGCGCGTGCTACGATGCGCCGCTATGCCGGCGGCGAAGCTCTCCGTAGGACTCCTCCTCGCGGCGGTCGCCGCCGTCGCAGTGTGTGCGGGGCGCGCGGAGCCTGTTTCGCGCCCGGACATCCTGCTCATCTCGATCGACTCGCTGCGGCCCGACCACTTGGGCTGCTACGGGTATTCGAAGCCGACGAGCCCCGTGATCGACAAGCTCGCCGCGGAGGGCGTGCGCTGCGCGAGCGCGGTCAGCACCACGTCCTGGACGTTGCCAGCGCACGCGGCGATGTTCACCGGGCTCGTCGATTCGACGCACGGGCTCGTCGACAACGGGCTCCGGCTCGGCGACGAGCACCGCACGCTGGCGGAGGTCCTGAAGGAGAGCGGCTACCGGACCGCCGGCTTTTTCGGCGGACCGTACCTGCATCCGACGTTCGGCCTGTCGCAGGGCTTCGAGCACTACCAGAGCTGCATGACCGCGCTTCCGGATGCGGCGACGGAGACCGCGATCCGCGAGTTGTCGCTCTCCGACGAAGATCCGTCGCATTCCGACATCACGGGTCCACGCACGGTGAAGGAGTTCGAGCGCTGGCTCGAGATGCCAAAGGACGCGCGCCCGACGTTCGCGTTCGTGCACCTGTGGGACGTGCACTACGACTACATCCCGCCGCCGGAGTACGCGAAGATCTTCGACCCTGACTACACGGGCAAGCTCGACCTCCGCAACTTCAGCACGCACCAGGCCATGTTCCCAAGCATGTCCGCGCGCGATCAGCAGCACATGATCGCGATGTACGACGGCGAGATTCGCTCGACCGACGACACGGTGGGGCACTTGCTCGACGCATTGCGAGCGAAGGGACGCCTCGAGAACACGCTGATCGTGATCACCGCGGACCACGGCGAAGAGTTCTTCGAGCACGGTTGGACGGGCCACCAGCATTCGCTGTGGGACGAGCTCATTCGCGTGCCGCTCATCTTTCATTGGCCGAAGCAGCTGAAGGCCGGACGACTCGTAACGGATCAAGTGCGGCTCATCGATCTGATGCCGACGATCCTGACGCTTGCAGGCGTGGCGCGGCAACCGCAGGTGCAAGGTCGAGACATCGGTCCATTGCTCGCGGGTCAAGGACTCGAGCCGGTGTCTTCGTTGTCGGAGCTCTTGGTCGACCGGCACGATCTCCGCGCGCTCCGCACGAACGCGCTGAAGGTGTTCCTCAATGCCGAGAAGAAACTGAGCGGCGGATTCGACCTGATTCAGGACCCGGGCGAGACGAAAGTGCTGAAACCGCCCGATGATGAAGCGGCGAAGCGCGCGCTCGCCGAGCTCGAGCAAGTGATTACGCGCGCGATCGAGGCGCGGAAGCAGATCGGCCAAGGTGTGCACGAAATCGACCTGGACGCCGAGATGAAGCGCCGGCTGCAGGGGCTGGGTTACACCGGCAACGAGGAATCGAAGTAGACGATGACCAGCACGACGATCGCATTCGACATCGAGGTCGCCGGCTTCCCGTGGGAGGAAGTCGACGAGACCACGCGCGGCTATCTGCTCGCGCGCGAGCACGATCCAGCGCGACGCGAAGCCGTGCCGGAGCGCACCGGTCTCTATCCGGGGCTCGGCAAGATCATCGCGATCGGGATGTGGCTCGTCGGTGAAGACCGCGGGATGATCCTGCTCGAAGGCGCGAAGCTCGAAGACGCGCGCAACTGGGAGAAAGTGCCCGGCTCGAAGATCTTCCGCGGCGACGAGAAGGCGATCCTCGAGCGCTTCTGGGAGATGGTGGGGCGCACGAAGACGCAGCGCATGCTGCCGCGCCTCGTCAGCTTCAACGGCCGCGATTACGACGGCCCGATGCTCATGGTTCGATCGGCGCAGCTCGGTGTGAAGCCTTCGCGCCAGATGGTGCCTAAGCGCTACGACATGTCCGAGCACTGCGATCTCGTCGAGGTCTTCAACTTCATGGGCGCGACGCGCGATCGCTATTCGCTCGAGTACTGGTGCCGCCGCTTCGACATCGAGAGCCCCAAGGGCTCGATCGACGGTAGCCAAGTCGCGCGCGTGTACCGTCAAGGACGGATCGACGACATTGGCGAGTACTGCCTGCGCGACGTGCGTGCGACGGCACAGCTCTATCAGCGCCTCGAGGCCACGCTCCTGCCGCATTTCAGCGGCGGCAGCGGTTGAGTCGCGCGGACTTTTCGCGCGTCGACTCGTCCAGTACCCTCTGACGCCCGCTTCGCGCGCGGAGCGTTCCCGTGGACCTCGAACCGCTCAAGATCGATCGAAAAGCGCCGGCGCCGAAGGCGCGTTCGGGCCGGCGGCCGCGCTACGTCGTGCCGCTCGTCGTCGTGGTCGTCTTGATCGCGGCGGGCTGGATCTTCCAGCGCCGCGTGCTCGAGTTCGTCGATCGCTACCGATTGCCCGAGGTACGCGTGCAGCGCGTGACGAAGTCGAGCGCGGTCGTCGCGGCGACCGCGACCGGTGCCTCGGCGAACGGATACATCGTGGCGAAGACGCGCGCCGCTCTCTCCGCTGACACTCCCGGACGCATCGTCGAGATGAATGTCGAGGAGGGTTCGGTCGTGAAGCGCGGCGACATCGTCGCGCGGCTCTATTCCGATGAATACGCCGCGCTCTTGCGACGTGCCGAGGCCGACGTGGTGCTCGCCCAAGCCGGATTGGAGCGCGTCGAGGCTCAAGCCGGAGTCGTCGAAGCCGACCTCGAGCGCTTGCGCGCCGTCGAGCGCGCGGCGGCGGCGGACATCGAGCAGTACGAGGCGCAGCTCGCGCACGCGCGGCTCTCGCACGATCGAGCCGTCTCGCTCCTCGCGAACCAGGTCGGCACGGTCGACCGGCGCGATCAGACGAAGAGCGACCTCGACGCGGCCAGCGCGCGCCTCACGTGGGCGAAAGCGCAGCAAGACGCCGCGCGCCTGGGCGTGCAGCAAGGCGAATCGCAGATCGTCGTCGCGCGCGCGAGCCTTGCGGAGGCGCGCGCCAACATGGACGTGCTGCGCGCGATGCGCGACCAAGCGCAGGCGACGCTCGACAAGACGGCCGTGCGCGCGCCGTTCGACGGCATCGTGGTGCTCAAAGACGCCGAGGTCGGCGAGGTCGTGTCGCCCAACTCGCAAGGCGGCACGAGCGCGCGCGGCTCGGTGGTGACGATGGTCGACTTCGCGTCGCTCGAGGTGCAGGCCGAGGTGCCCGAGACGAGCCTCGCCGCCGTTCGCATCGGCGCACCGGCGCAGATCTACCTCGATGCCTATCCCGAGAAGCCCTACGCCGGCCGCGTCGATCGCATCTGGCCGACCGCAAACCGCACGAAGGCGACCGTCGAAGTGCGCGTCGCGTTCGACGAGCGCGACAATCGGCTGCGTCCAGAGATGGGCGTGCGCATCGTGTTCAAGGACGAGGGCGCGCCGAATGCCGCACCATCCGATGGCGAGCAGGCGCCGGTCGTGCTCGTTCCCGTCGGCGCAATCGTCAAGGCGGCCGGAAAGACAGGCGTGTTCGTGCTCGAGCGCGACACGGCCCGCCTGCGCGATGTGTCGCTCGGCGATCAACGCGCGGGACGGGTGGTCGTGCAGAGCGGCCTCGTCGAAGGCGAGACGATCGTCGCCGATCCACCGAACTCGCTCCAAGACGGAGACCGCGTGAGAGTGAAAGGACAGTGATGAGCTCAGCGATCATTCGACTCAAGGGCATCATGAAGAGCTATTCGCGCGGCGGAGAGACGCTGGCGGTGCTCGACGGCTTGAACCTCGAGATGGAAGAAGGCGGCTTCTTCGCGCTGATGGGACCGTCCGGCTCGGGCAAGACGACGTTGCTCAACCTCGTCGGCGGGCTCGACCATCCGGACGCTGGTGACATCGAGGTGTCCGGCGCAGACATCGGGAACATGAACGGCGCCGACCTCGCGGCGTGGCGCGCGGCGAACATCGGCTTCGTGTTCCAGGGATTCAACCTGATCCCCGTGCTCACGGC
>JANLUN010000078.1:0-1347 GCA_031363505.1 Planctomycetota bacterium
CGACCACGCGCGGCTCTTCCTGGAGACTGTCGGGAGGAAGCCAGTGATCCTCGGCGCCCGCGAGCGACTCGAAGTAGCTCCACGTCTTGCGCGCGACCGCGATCAAGAACTCGCGGTCCGCCGCCGAGAGCTCACGTGGCCGCGGCGCGACCGGTTGACTGAGCAGATAGGCGAAGAACGGAGCCGCCGCCCACAGAACGAGGAAGGGCACGGCGAGGAGCAGCGCACTCGGACGGAACTCCAACACGACGATCGCGAGCACGACCGCGGCCAGCGGGCTCGCGGCCATCGCCGCGACGAACGAGCTCGGGCCGTCGCGCAGCAAACCCGCGGTCCGCGCGGCATGCGCGGCGGCGGTCTCCCAGTCGAGCAGGCGACGTTGCGTGATCAGGAGCCGCACGAGCGTCCGAGCGATCGCGTCCAACATCTCCCACGCGTGGTACGGCAAGAAGACGAGTGTCAAGAACGCTTGCGCAGCCGCGGTGCTGAGATCCTCCATCGCGCCGCGCACGTACACGCGCGCCGGCTTCCGCACGGGAGAGAGCAGCAGCCAATGGAACACCGAGTTGATCAGCGGAAACGCGACGACTGCGAGTGCGCCGAGAGTCCACACGAGCGGCCGGCCCGGCAGGAAGGTCCACGCGGTAGCGAAGAGCGCCATCAAAGACGGCGCGATCAAGCTGCGACGCAGGTTGTCGAAGATCTTCCACTTGCTGATGAGCGGCAGCGTGTTCTTGGCGAAGCCGTTGCGTGTGGGAACGACGGGAAACAGCCACGCGAGGATCTGCCAGTCGCCGCGCACCCAGCGGTGCTGGCGTCGCGCATGGGCGAGAAGATTGGCGGGGTAGTCGTCCACGATCTCGATGTCGGTGACGAGTCCGGTGCGCGCGTGGACGCCTTCGAACAGATCGTGCGAGAGCAGTGCGTTTTCGGGAACGCGGCCTTCGACGGCGGCGTTGAACGCGTCGACGTCGTACAGGCCCTTGCCGGTGAAGACCCCTTCGCCGAAGAGATCCTGATAGGTGTCGGACACCGCGGTGGTGTACGGATCGACGCCCGTGTGACCCGCATACACGCGCGCGAAGAGAGAGCCAGCGGCGCTCGAGTGCGTGACGCTGATGCGCGGTTGCAGGATGCCGTAGCCCGCCGTGACGCGTCCGACGCGCGCATCGAAGACCGGCCGATTGAGCGGATGCGCGATGACACCGATCAAGGAGCGCGCGGAATTGCGCGGCAGACGCGAATCGGCGTCGAGCGTGAGCACGTAGCGCACCGCGGGTAGGACCGACAGATTGCCTAGGCGGACCGTGAAGCTCGTACTGGTCGCTCCGCGCAAGAGCCGATTGA
>JANLUN010000098.1:0-2253 GCA_031363505.1 Planctomycetota bacterium
CGGATCGCTCGCGAGCTCGACCTTCCCGACGGGGCGGAGGCTCGTGAGCGAGCGGCCGCTGTCCCCCACCGACGGCGCGCGTGCAGCGCCGGAATCGACGCTCGTGGCCGCCAATGACGCGGGGGAAACGCCGTCCGGAACGAGAACGAGTCCGCGCAAGAACGGAGTCTTCGGCAACAAGCGCGACAAGAGCAGCGTCGCGACGAGCGCCACGAGCGCGGACGCCATCAGCTGGAACGTTGCGTCGAGGATCATCTGCTGGTCGAGCGGGTTGTCGAACGCGAAGCCGGGTCCGAGGCTCGACCAGATCAATCCGAAGACGACCAGCGCCGCACCCGCGATGCCGAGCCAGAGCGTGCCCGGCAGCACGAAGATCTCCGTCGTGATCAGCGCGGCTCCGAGAGCCACGGCGACGATGTGCGGAATGTCAGCGAGCCCCGCCAAGTAGCGACCGGCGAGGAGGAGCGCGAAGCACGCGATGGAGAGAATCCCCGGCAGCCCGAAGCCGGGCAGTTTGAATTCGGTGTACGCGAGCACGAGTCCGGCCACGAGCAGCAGCGGCGAGAGTCGATCGAGCCACGCGAGCACGTCCTCGGATCGCGATCGCTCGACGGAGACGACGGCCGCCTTCGCGACACCGATCTTCTCCACCACCTCGTTCAAGCTGCCGGCGAGACCGTCGGCGAAACCGAGCTCGACCGCTTCGCTCGCCGACAAGCTGAGGAGCTCGCCGCGCCGCACGATCGTGCGCACGAGCTCGGGCGGGTTGCCGGTGGCGCGCACGTCGTCCCATTCCTTGCCCGTGATCAACTTGCGCGCGCCGTCGGCGCGAACTTCACGCACCTCGACATTGGAATCGACCATCGCTTCGGCGAGCGCGGGTGAGCGTTGCCGGGCCTCGGCCATCGCGCGAAACTGGCTGCGCATCGCCGACGTCACCTTCTCGCGCGCGCCGTCGTCTTCCGACAGCGACTGGATGCCCGTCGGCCCCATCGTCACGGGCATCGCGGAGCCGATCGTGCCTTGCGGCGTCATATAGATCTTGTCGCACGCCAGCGCCACGAGGACGCCGGCCGACACCGCGTGATCGTGGACCCACGCGACGAGCTCGAGGCCGCCCTTCGATTCGTCACTGATGACGTGCGCGATCCTCCACATCAGATCGATCGGACCGCCCGGCGTGTCGATCTCCACGATCACATGACGGTGCCCGCCCTCGTGCGCCGCCGAGATCGCGCGCTTTAGGAGTCCGAGCGTGCCGACGTCGAGCTCGCCCTCGATCCTCATGTGCGTGACGCCGCCTGGAAGTGTCGCCACCGGCGGCGGCTCGGAGTCCTGGGGAGTGCACGCCGAGAGACCCACGCCAAGGGCGAGGGCCAACGCGAGTACAGCACCGCCGACGCGAGGCAGGAACGAATTGTCGATCAGAGAACGCACAGCGAGCCTTACGGCGCGAGCAGTGTACGGAGTCAGGATGGGGCCGGCGAGCCGCGCTGCCCCCGCCGATTCACACGCGGAGCGGATTCGTGCCGATACGACGTCGTGATCCAGCGCGGTTGACACTCGCGACGTACAGCGACGCAGAGTATCCTTACCTTCGTCGATGAAACCTCTCCTCTTCCTCACCGCGCTCCTGCTTTCGAGCTTCGCCGTCGCCGGTTCGATCGGCGCCGTCTCCGCGGCGATCGACGACCCGCCGCCCGAACCGATCGACTGCCCGCTGTGCGGCGGAGATCCGGCGATCCATGCGCGACGTATGTTCGGCATGACGCGATTCGCCGGCAGCGTCGTCAGCTACTCGCTGCGCTGGTAGTCATTCGCGCGGTCATCCAGCGATCGCGACTGCGCGTCGCGCACGCGCGGGCATCGATGGCGGGAGTGCATGGGAATCGAACCCACCGGCCCCGCTGTTCACGAAGCCCAACCGGCTTTGAAGGCCGGGCGGCACACCAGCACCGATGCACTCCCGTGTTTCGAGGCGCGCATTAGACACTGCGGCGGTCGTCGAACGAGGCCTTCATGCGAGTCGCGACGAGAGCAGCCGGCCCGGCGCGCCTGAACCGAGCTCGTCCGGAACTCCCCCGGCCCAGCGCCGAAGGGCGCGCTCGCCGTCGCTGCCCGTCCACATGCCGCAGCTGAACGGCACGCCATCCGCTCGTTGATCGAAGTCCTCCGGCAACTGCATCCGCAGGCCGCGGCCGCCGTGGTACGTGCGTCCGTCGACGTGGACGATCGTGTGCGGCTCCGCGAGAC
>JANLUN010000233.1:0-3816 GCA_031363505.1 Planctomycetota bacterium
CCGCCGATCGCGACCGCGGCCGCGACGACTTGCCCGCGCGCGCTCGGCGCACTGCGCTGCTTCGCGATCCCGAGCAGGCCACCCAGCGCGAGCCCGGCTGCGAACCCGAGGATGTGCGCCCACACGTCGATCCTCTGGATCGCCACGTTCAGGTCCTCGAGCTTGTCCGGCACGTTGCTCGGGTCGATGTGTTGTCCGCCGCCGCCGAGCCAGGCCAGCAGTGCCGCTCCCATCACGAGCGGCGCGTACCGTCGTAGCCGGTTGTACTGGAGCTGCCGGCGGCGCATCCACTCGAACGTCACCTGCACGCCGAGCATCCCGAACACGGCCGTCGATGCACCGATCGAAGTGTGCGCGGGATCCTGCAGCCAGGCGTTGAGCCAGTTGCCGATCCCGCCCGTGATCACGAAAGCGAGCCACGCCAAACCGGAGCCGATGCTCTGCGCGAGGATCACGCCGAACAGAGCGCCGAACACGAGATTGCCGGCGAGGTGCAGGAGATCCGCGTGGAGGCACAGCGCGGTCAAGCTGCGCCACCACTCGCCTTCGCGGATGAGCGCCGCGCTTGCACGACCCGCGCTCCACCAATCGATGCCGAAGCTCCCGCGTCGCTGCGCGATGTAGCAGAGCGCGAGCAGCCCGCCGTACACGATCGCCGCGTTGACTCCCTGCGAGATGACGGGCGGCGCTTCCTCGCGCGGCGGCCAGCCGCGGTTCTCGCGGTCGTACTTGTCGATCTCGGCGCGCGCGCGCTCGAAGTCTTCGGAGCGCACGATGAGCACGTGCTCGCCTTCCGCGTACACCATGCCGCTCACGACGCCGACGGCCTGGAGCACGAGGCCGTGCTCTTGAACGGTCTTGCGCGCGGTGGAACGCGAAACCTCGATCCACGCGGTGTGAGGTGCTTGCACGAGGCGCTCCGGAGCGCGACGCATGTTATCGTCGCCCGGCCACTTCCTCATCCATCGGCTCACCCATCGCTTCACTCGTCGCCACACCCACCGCCTCACCTATCGATAGATGAACGATCGACTCCTCGCGTGTGCGGCGCTCAGCGTTTTCGCTCTTCCCGCCGCACAGGATCGTCCGGCGGCGCCGACGCATTTGCGCTGCGAGCTTCTCGTCGATCCCGGCAGCATCGCTGAGACGGAGCCGCGCCTCTCGTGGGAGATCGTCGACCCGCGCCGCGGCGCCGTGCAGCACGCGTTTCGCGTGCTCGTGTCGGACGATCCGGCGAAGCTCGATCGCGAGGAGGGATCGCTGTGGGACAGCGGCGTGCTCGCGCCTCCGCCGACGCCGTTCGTGAAGTACGCCGGGGCGCCGTTGCGAACGGGACAGCTCGCGTACTGGCGCGTGCGCACGTTCGACGCCGACGGACATGAATCGCCGTGGAGCGCGACCGCGAGCTTCGCGCTCGGTCCCGTCGCCGACATGGAATGGCGAGCCGACTGGATTCGTGATGCGACGCCGCCGCCGCCCGCCGCATCTCCGCACAACGGCTTTCACAGCCAGTTCAGCGCGCGCGAAGACGAGTTCCAGTGGGTGCAACTCGACTTCGGCAAGCCGATGGTGTTCGACACGCTGCGCCTCTGGCCGGCGCGTCCATTCGACTTCGCCGACACGCCCGGATTCTTGTTCCCTGTGCGATTCCGCGTGTGGGTGGGCGACGATCCGAAGTTCCAGGGCCTGTTCTTCAAGCTCTTCGATCACATCGAGAACGACTTCCCGAACCCGGGCGATGCGCCGGTCGAGCTGCCGCTGAAGCGCGTCAGCGCGCGTTACGTGCGACTCGGCGTCTCGAAGCTCGCGGGCGTCGAACGGGGTCACGCGTTCGCACTCGCCGAGATGGAGCTCTTGCTCGGCGGCGAGAACATCGCGCGCGGCGCAGAGGTGACCTCGAGCGGAGCGATCGAGGACGGTGCGTGGTCCGGCGCGAAGCTCGTCGATGGCGATCTGCACTCGCACCGCGGGACGACGCCGGAAGCGCTGCCTGCGCCGATGTTCCGAAAGAAGTTTCGCGTCGAGGGCGACGTCGCTCGCGCCACGCTGCGCGCGAGCGCGCTCGGCGTCTATCGCATGAGCATCAACGGCCGGCGCATTGGAACGGATGAGCTCGCGCCCGGCTGGACGGACTACCACCGCAGGGTCGCGTATCAAACGCACGACGTGACGGAGCTCGTGCGCCGCGGCGACAACGCGCTCGGCGCGGTCGTGAACGACGGGTGGTACGCGGGCCGCATAGGCCTCGCGGGAATCATGCCGGGCTTTCCGACGCGCGGCATCTACGGCCGCCGGCCGTGCGTCTTCGCGGAGCTCTCGATCGACCTCGCGAACGGCGGCCAGGTGACGATCGCCAGCGATGACACGTGGAAGAGCACGGTCGAGGGTCCGATTCGAAGCTCGGACTTGCTCGACGGCGAGGTCTACGACGGACGGCGCGAGCTCGCGGGCTGGGACGCACCCGAGTTCGACGACAAGGCGTGGGCTGGCGTCGAGATCGCCAGCGATCTCCGTCCGAAGCGCGAGCCCGAGCGCTGCGAGCCGATCCGCGTCACGCGCGAGATCGCTCCGATCGCGATGAACGAGCCGTCGCCGAACGTCTTCGTCTTCGACCTCGGTCAGAACATGGTCGGTTGGTGCCGCATGAAGGTTCGCGGCGACGCCGGTGCGCAAGTGAAGTTGCGACACGGCGAGATGCTCGACGAACACGGAGCTCTGTACACGGCGAACCTGCGCGGCGCGGCGCAGATCGATTCGTTCACGCTGCGCGGCGGCGCCGACGAGTTCCTCGAACCGCACTTCACGTACCACGGGTTTCGCTACGTCGAAGTCACCGGGCTCGCGTCGAAGCCCGCGCTCGGCGATCTCGTCGGTCGCGTCGTGCACACCGCCGCGCGCGAAGTCGGCGAGTTCGAGTGCAGCGATCCGATGCTGACGAAGCTGTGGCAGAACATCCTGTGGACGCAGCGCGCGAACTTGATGAGCGTGCCGACGGATTGTCCGCAGCGCGACGAGCGACTCGGTTGGATGGGCGACATTCAGGCGTTCGCGCCGACGGCGTCCCTCCAGATGGATCTCGACGCGTTCTTCGGCAAGTGGCTCGGGGATGTGCGCGATGCGCAGGCCAGCGACGGTCGCTTCCCCGACTTCGCGCCGCATCCGTTCGAGCCTGATCAGCGCTTCAGCGGCGTGCCGGCGTGGGGCGACGCCGGCGTGGTCGTGCCGTGGAGCGCGTATCAGATCTACGGCGATCGCGCGGTGCTCGAGGCGAGCTGGGACTCGGTGACGCGTTGGATCGCGTGGATCCGCGCGAAGAACCCCGAGCTCGTCTGGCGCAACGCGCGCAATAACGATTATGGCGATTGGCTGAACGGTTCGACGCTCGTCGCCGAAGGTTGGTCGAAGGAAGGCAGCGACGTTCCGAAAGACCTGTTCGCGACGGCGATGTTCGCGCGGTCGGTGGCGATCGCGGCGAACATGGCGCGCGTGCTCGACAAGCCGGAGGCCGCGCGCGAGTACGACGTGCTCTACCGCGACATTAAGTCAGCGTTCTGCCGCGAGTTCCTCGGGGAAGACGGATCGCTGCGCGGCGACACGCAAGCTGGATACGCGCTCGCCCTTGCGTTCGATCTCGTGCCGGGCAGCGGACAACGGAGCTCGCTGGAGCGACTCGTCCGCGGAATCGAGCAGCGCGGCGGCGCGCTGACCACGGGGATGATGACGACGCACCTCGCGCTGATGGAGTTGTCGCGCGGCGAGCATCATGAGCTCGCGTGCGCCATCGCGATGCGCCACGACTTCCCCTCGTGGGGATTC
>JANLUN010000259.1:0-1987 GCA_031363505.1 Planctomycetota bacterium
CGCGCGACGACGAGGGCGAGTACTACCGCTACAACCACGACCCCGAGCGACTCGGATCGGGCTATCCGACGCTGCCCGCGTCGACGCCGGCCGCGCTCTTTGCACTTTCACTGCTCGGGGACGACATCCAGTCCGAGGAGCACGCGGCTCAGCGCGCCTTCGTTCTGAACCGCGCGCCGCAGAGTTATCGCTACACGACCGACGACGCGTTCGTGCACCGCGCGCAGGGCAACCTCTACTTCTGGTACTACGGAACGCTGGCGATGTTCCGCGCCGGCGGCGGTGCGTGGGCGAGCTGGAATGAAGCGATGAAGAAGACGCTCTTGCCCGCGCAAGAATCCGACGGCTCGTGGCGTCCGATCGACATTTACGCGCGCTACGCGCGAGACAACGACGGCGATCGCAGCTACACGACGGCGATGTGCGTGCTGAGCCTCGAGATCTACTACCGCTACTTCTTGCCGCTTCTCAAAGTGCGGTAACCGTCGATTGCCCGTGTGCATGCGGTCCGGTAGCTTCTCGGCGCCGTGGCCCCGCACCCGCCGATCGCCTCGCGCGCCACGCTTCTCGCCTGCCTGTGCGGCTTCGTCTACCTGCTGATCGCGGGCAGCTTTCGATTCGAGTACGCGCAGTCGTGGTTCGCGCACCACGTCCTGATGGCCGACGCGATGCTGCACGGGCAGCTCGCGGTGCGCGACGAAGCGTTCGCGGGCGTGCTCGCGCGCGCCGAGAAGGACGCGGACGACCGGTTCGAGCTGCTCGACCGGACACAGCTCTCCACGGAGCGCGACGCTTTTCGACGCGAGCGACTCGAACGGACGGTGCTCCAGGACTGGAGCCCGCACGAGGGCCGCCGCTACGGCTACTGGGCGCCGCTGACGCCGGTCGTGATGATCCCGTTCGTGTGGGCGCTCGGCCTCGACGTCAGCGACGCGCTCGTCAGTTGTCTCGCCGGCGCGCTGAACGTGGGACTTTTCTACGCGTTGCTGCGCCGCGCGGATCGCGCCGGAGTGTGCACGCTCGACGAGGGCGCTTGCACGGGCCTGACGCTGCTCTTCGCGTTCGGCACGGTGCACTTCTACTTGGCGTGCGCGGGCCTCGTGTGGTTCGCGGCGCAAGTCTTCGCGACGGGCGCGATCCTCGCGGCCATGATCGCGGCACTGCCCGAGAGGAACCGCGCGCGCGACGCCGCGCTCGCCGGCACGTTCTTCGGCCTCGCGATCTTGGGGAGGAACATCGCGCTCCTCCTCGGCCTCTTCTTCGTCGCGGCGATGTGGACTCGCAGCGCGGACGAGCCCGATCGAGCGCGCGCTTTTCGCCGACGGATGGCGGCGTTTGCGGCACCGGTGCTCGTGGCGCTGTGTATTCAGCTGGCGTACAACGCCGCGCGTTTCGGAAGCCTCTGGAACGATGGACTCGCGATCCAGATCCAGACGACCGGTGATCCTCTCCTGCGTGAGCGCTACGCGGCGCACGGGCTGTTCAACCTGCGGTACGTCGCGGAGAACCTGCGCGTGTACTTCGCGAACTTCCATCTGCCGCGTGATGCGACCGGCCGCTTGACCTACGACCCGATCGGGCAGAGCTTGTTCCTCGTGACACCCCCGGTCCTGTTCGCCTTCCTCGCTTGGCGGAATCGAACCCCGTTCACGCGGGCGCTCGTGCTCGGCGTCGTGCCGTTCGTCGCCGCGCTCCTGTGCTACTTCGCGAGCGGCTACGCGCAGACATACTGGCGATTGCGATCAACACCATTTCACATGAGGGTCTAGCCGCCCTCCAAGCGCGCCCGATTGCCGTCGAAGCCCAATGCTCGGTCGGCACGATCTACAATATCTTTGGCGATCTCGACGGTCTCATCATTGCCGCCAACTCCGATACGCTCGCCCTGATGGATGCGGAGTTGCGCAGGACTTATGAAAAAACACAAAGCTTGCCGGCGCCCGCGCGTTTGACTGAATTGGCGCTTGCCTACATGCGCTTTGCGTAC
>JANLUN010000272.1:0-3549 GCA_031363505.1 Planctomycetota bacterium
GATCAACCCGAAGTCGATCGCGCCGAGACTCATCAGGTTGCCGCTGATCCGACTCTGCACCATGCCGGTCGCCGTCAGGAGCATCGAGAGCGGAATCGCGAGCGCGGTCAGGATCGCTGCACGGATGTTGCCGAGCAGGAAGAAGAGCACCGCGATGACGAGGATCGCGCCCTCGACGAGGTTCTTCTCGACCGTGGCGATCGTCGCGTCGACGAGCTTCGTGCGGTTGAGGACGGTCTTCGCGTGGATGTCAGGCGGCAGGGTCTTCGAGACCTCCTGCATCTTCGCGTCGACCGCGGAGGAGACCGTCCGGCTGTTCGCACCGATCAGCATCAGCGCCGTACCGACGACGGCTTCCGCGCCGTCTTCGCTCGCGCTTCCCGTCCGCAGCTCCCCGCCGATCCCGACATCGGCGACGTCACGCACCCGGATCGGAACGCCGGAGCGCGTCGCGATCACGATCGCGGAGATCTCGTCGACGGTTTCGATTCGGCCCGAGGCACGTACGACGTACGACTCCCCCAAGTGCTCGACGAAGCCCGCGCCCGTGCTGACGTTGTTGCGCTCGAGCGCTTCGATCACGTCGTGAAACGTCAGACCGTAGCCGACGAGCGTCTGCGGGTCGGGACGGACCTGGTACTGCTTGAGGTATCCGCCGATGGAGTCGACGCCGGCGACGTCCGGCACGCTCTTGAGTTGCGGCCGGATGATCCAGTCCTGAACGGTGCGCAAATAGGCCGCGCGCTCGATCTCGTTCCGCAGGTGCTCGTGCTCAGGCGTCAGGTACGTTCCGTTCGATTGCCAGCCCGGTTCGCCGTCGACGACGCGTGCGCCACTTCCATCCGGATGATCGAAGCCGACCGTCCACATGTAGATCTCGCCGAGTCCCGTCGCGATCGGCCCCATCGTCGGCTCCGCGCCCGGCGGCAGGCTGTCGCGCACTTGTCCGAGACGCTCGTTGACTTGGTTGCGTGCGAAGTAGATGTCGACGCCGTCGTCGAAGACGGCGGTCACCTGCGAGAAGCCGTTGCGCGAAAGCGAGCGCGTGTACTGGAGCCCGGGGATGCCTGCGAGCGACGTCTCGACGAGGAACGTCACCTGCTTCTCGATCTCGAACGGTGACAGCGACGGAACGACCGTGTTGATCTGAACTTGGTTGTTCGTGATGTCGGGGACGGCATCGATCGGGAGGCGCGTCAGCGAGTACACACCGATCGCCGCGGTGATCAGCGTCAGAACCGCGATCAGGCCGGGATGAAATATCGAAAAGCGCAGGATGCGTTGGAGCATGGATCACCTAGGCAGTGCGCGTCTGGGGTTGAGCAGACGCAGCGCGTTGAGCACGACGAGTAGGGAGACGCCCATGTCCGCGGCGATCGCTCCCCACAGCGACGCATGACCCGAGAAGGAAAGGACGAGGAACACCGCCTTGACCGCGAGCGACGCGACGACGTTCTCGCGGATCACCCGCAAGGTGCGCCGCGAATGTCGAACGAGCCAACCGACGCGCGAAAGGTCGTCGCCCATCAATGCCACGTCGGCGGTCTCGAGCGCTGCGTCGGTGCCCGCGACACCCATCGCGATGCCGAGGCTCGAACGCGCCAGCGCGGGTGCGTCGTTGACGCCGTCGCCAACCATCGCGACCGCACCGTGCTCGCGCACGAGTTCCTCGATCGCGCGCACCTTGTCTTGCGGAAGGAGCTCGGCGCGCACTTCGTCGACACCGGCTTCGCGGCCGATCGCCTCGCCCGTGCCACGATTGTCGCCCGTCAACATGACGATGCGGCCGATTCCTGTACGACGTAGATCGTCGAGGGTCTCGCGCGTTCCCGGACGCAGCCGATCCGAGAGCGCGATGTAACCGCACACGTGATCGGCGCGCCCGACGACGACGACGGTCGAGCCGGACACTGCGAGCGCCTCGAGTTCGCGGTGGATGTCTTCGCTTTCCTGACCGCGCTCTTCGAGGTAGCGGTGCGAGCCCAGCCAATGCTCGACGCCGTCGACGCTCGCGTGCGCTCCCTTGCCGGAGAGCAGTTGGAAGTCGGTCGCGGGAGCCGGACGTATGCCTTGCGCCGCGGCGTACTCGACGATCGCGCGTGCGAGCGGATGGATCGAGCGCGCTTCGACCGCCGCGGCGATCGCGAGCAGCTCGGCCTCCGTGTGACCCGCGCGTGGAACGACCGAACCGACGCGCGGCCGGCCTTCGGTCAGTGTGCCCGTCTTGTCGAGCGCGATGGCCTTGAGACGCGCCGGAACCTCCATGTGCACGCCACCTTTGACGAGCACGCCTTGGCGCGCCGCGGCGACGAGCGCAGCGACGATGCTCACAGGCGTCGAGATCACGAGCGCGCACGGGCAAGCGATCACGAGCAGCACGAGTGCCTCGTAGAACCAGCGCTGCCACGAACCGCCCAAGAGCGGCGGAACGACCGCGAGCAGAATGGCCGCGATCATCACCGTCGGCGTGTAGATGCGCGCGAAGCGCTCGACCCACTGCTCGCTCGGCGAGCGCCGCGCATGCGCTTCACCGACCATCTTCGCGATCTGCGACAGCGTGCTGTCGGCGAACGGCTTCACGGTCGCGAACTCGACCGCGCCGTCTTCGCTGACCGTACCGGCGAAGACCTCGCTGCCCACGTCTTTGGGCACCGCCATGGATTCACCAGTGATCGGCGCCTGATTGACCGTCGTCCGTCCGCGGACGATCCGTCCGTCGAGCGGGAACTTCTCCCCCGGTTTCACGAGCACGATCGCGCCGACGGGAACGGAAGCGGCGTCGACGAGTTCCTCGTTGTTGCCCGGACCCATCACGCGGGCCTTGGTCGGGCTCAGCGCCATCAATGCCGCAATGGCCTTGCGGGCGCGGCCGATGCTCCAGGCCTCCAGTGAGAGAGAGACGGCGAATAGAAAGGCCACCGTCGCCGCCTCGAGCCACTCGCCGATGCCGATCGCGCCGAGCACCGCGACGCACATCAAGAGGTTCATGTCGGGCCGAACACGCCGCAGCGCATGCCAGGCCTTCGGTGCGACGAACCATGCGCCGAGAACTGCGGCGCCGAAATAGGCTGCGCGCGCGGTGACCGGCACGCCGGCACCCTCGTCGGCACCGAGCGCAGCACGCAGCCCGACGGTGATCGCGTGGATTGCGAAGCCGACAGCGAGCAAGGCGCCGCTCGCCGTCGTGAGCAACGCTCGCTTGCGCCGACCGTCGTCCGTCGAGCTCTGTTCCGCGGTGCGTTCCGCCCACGGCTCGGCCGTCATGCCGGTCCGTGCGACCGCGGAGACGATCGTGTCGCCGCTCGCCAGCGGCGGCTCGAAGTCGACGGTCATCTTGCGGTTGAGCAGATCGAAGCTCAGTCCGCGAACGCCGGAGAGCGGCGTGAGCTCGGCGCGCAGCGTCGAGATCTCCTCCGCGCAATCCATGCCGCGAATCAGGAACGCGGCGCTGCGTGTCGCGGTGGCACCCATCAGTGCTCGTGCTGCGCCGAGGCCTTGCCGTGTTCGGCCTTGAGACGGAACGCTCCGGCGACGACGACGACGTCGCCC
>JANLUN010000297.1:0-6455 GCA_031363505.1 Planctomycetota bacterium
GTTCTCGCCCAGGATGTCGAGGATCCCGGGATGTCCGCGGCGGCCGAGGTCCGCGAGCTTCGACAGCGCCTCTTCGAGTGTTTCGCCTGCGATGTAGCGCGACGCCAGACGGCGCATCAGCGGCTTTGGGACGTAGCTCAGGGACGCCAGGACGAGTTTCTGGACCATGGTCATCGCGGGGGAGCGGCGGATTCTCCACTGGTCGCGTGGCGTCGGCAACGATGGAGCGGAAGGGTCGGGCCTCTTCCGGCGTCCAGGGCAGGGCCCTACGCTGTCGTCGTGGCGGCATCCGGTCGTGAATCTCTCGCGGACGGCGCTCGCGAGCCGCGCGTCGTGCTGATGACGGCGCCGGACCTCGCCCTCGCGCGGTCGCTCGCGCACGCGCTGGTCGAGCAGCGCTGCGTCGCGTGCGTGAACCTCGTGCCCGGCGTGCAGAGCATCTACCGCTGGCAGGGCCAGATCGAGGAATCGAGCGAGGTGCTCCTCGTCGCCAAGACCACCGCGGGACGCATCGCGGATCTCATGCGTCAGCTCCGTGAGTTGCACCCGTACGAAGTGCCGGAGTGCGTGGTGCTCGAACCGCGCGACGTCGAGGCCAAGTACAAGGCCTGGCTGATCGCGGAGACGGAGTAGCGGGGCGCGCCGTGTGGTGCCGCGGTGCCGACCGCGGGACATGCGCCGCGCCGCGAGTTCTCCGCTCAAGTGTGCGGAACTTCCTTCCGATAGCCCCGCCGGTAGCCCGGATGCGAGTCGCCCACCAACTTCTCACGCTCGCCGCGAGCGTCCTCGCGCTCTCGGCGCATGCGGGAGAAGTCCCCGCGATCGCACCGGATTGGTCTGCGAAGCTCCGGCTCGAGCACTTCGCGCTGCAGGTTCTCGAGACGCCGCCGCGAACATCGCGCGATCTCGTCACGAGTCGGGGCCGCACGGTAGGTCTCGTCGCGTGGCGCCGGCGCCGCGTCGCGGACGGAATTCAGCTCGAGTGCGAGAGCACGTTCGCGGACGACGCGCACCGCTCGGACTCGACGCGCGTCTTGCACGTGGAGCAGCTCACCGACGCCGGACCGCGCCTTGTTTGGCGCGAGATCGGTCGCGGTGGACGCGCGCTCCGTGCGGAATGGACGCGCGACGGCGAGAGCTTGCGCGTGATCGAATGGAGCTCGAGCGAAACACGCCGTGAATCGGTCGGTACGGGCAAAGGCGCCGTGATGCCGCTCTACTTGCTCGAGCTCGCGCGCACGGGACGCGTCACCGCCGGGAGCTTCCTGCGCTTCGATCCGCTCGTGCGCGGGCTCGACATCACCGAGCTGTGCACGTCGTACGAGGTCGAGAACAGCACGCCTGAGAACGCGAACGCCGGCGCGATGGCGCTCCGCGCGGTCGAGCTGCGACGCAGCGACGGAACTTCGGCCGGCCGGTACGTCTTCCGCGGCAGCGAGCTGTGCGCGTTCCAATGGCAAGAGAGCGACGTGTGGGCGGTGCGCATTTCGCCCGAGGAATACGATCGCCGCGCGTCCGAGCTCGCGCCGCGAGAGCCGCCGCACGGTTCGTGACACGCACAGGTCGTGCGCGGACCGCGTGTTCATGTTGCGAAAACATGCGCGGCCGTCCGCGCCGGACCGCGCCCGTTCTGGTTCGATGCGCGGGCTCGGGCTAGCCTGTTCGGATCGCATGTCGCGCCTCGACACTGGAACCACGGTCGCGCGGAACTCTGGGCTCTGCCGGAGCTTCGCGCGGCTCGTCGCCCTTGCTCTGGTGTTCCAGTGGTTCGCGGCGTGCAAGTCCGCGGGCGAACACCGGCGGGATGCGGACCGCGCGGTCTACGAGCTCGTCGAGGCGCGCCGCGCCGAGCTGCACCTCGGTGACCCGCGTTTCTCGATCGAGCCGGATCCGAACAGCCTGCGCCAGAAGCTCTTGCGCGGCGAAGCGAGCGGCACCGAGCCGATCTCGCTCGTCGAGACCCTCGCGATCGCGGCAGAGAACAGTCGGGAATACCAGAGGCAGAAAGAGGAGCTCTACTTGGCTGCGCTCGACCTGACGCTCGAGCGGTGGAACTTCGCGATCCAGAAGAACGGGTCGCTGTCGGCGGCCATGTTCGGAGTCGGCGACCAAGCCGTGGCGGAAGGGGGGGGAAGCTTCGGCCTGAGCAAGCTCTTTGGAACGGGCGCGAAGATCGTGGGCGACATCGGCCTCGGTCTGACGCGTTCGCTCTCGCGCTCGGACGGTTGGAATCCGATCGCTGACATCGGCCTCACGATCACGCAGCCGCTGCTGCGCGGCTTCGGTGAAGACATCGTGAAGGAGCCGTTGACGCAGGCGGAGCGCGATCTCGTGTACGCCGTGCGCTCGTTCGAGCGCTTCCGTCGCACGTTCGCGTTCGACGTCGCAGAGCGGTACTACGAACAGCTGCAGCGCCTCGACGCGGTGAAGAACCAAGAGGCGAACTTCAAGAACCTGAAGGAGCTGAGCGACCGCAACGCCGAGCTGACCAAAGCCGGTCGCTTGTCCGACATCGAAGCGGGGCAAGCACGCCAGAACGAGCTGCGCTCGGGGAATCAGCTGCTCGAGGCACGCGAAGGGCTCGAGTTCAACAACGACCAGTTCAAGCTCTTCCTGGGGCTACCGACCAAGTCTCCGCTCGTGCTCGATCCCGGCGAGCTCGTCGAGCTCGCGCATCAAGACCTGGGCGCGATCGAGCTCGACGAAGACCTGGCGACGGCGTTCGCACTCGCACACCGCCTCGACCACCTGAACACGGTCGACGCGCAGGACGACGCCAAGCGCAAAGTCGCGGTCGCCAAGGATCGTCTGCGCGCGGAGCTCACGCCGACCCTTCGGTATGCCAGCGTCAACTCGGACGGAGAGCCCGCGGATCTGCGTTTCGACAACTCGGTCTGGTCCGTCGAAGCGGAGCTCAAGCTGCCGTTCGACCGACTGCCCGAGCGCAACGCGTACCGCCAGTCGTTGATCGCTCTCGACGTCGCGGTGCGCGAAGCGGATCGCTCCGCGGACGAGATCCGCGCCGAGCTCCGCGATTCTCTGCGACGCATCGACACGCGCCGCGAAGGCTGGGAGATCCAACTCGTGGCCGTCGCGCTCGCGGAGCGCCGCATCGAGAGCACGCAGCTGTCCCTCGAGGCCGGCCGCGCGAGCACGCGCGACCTGCTCGAAGCGCAGGAGTCCTTGCTCTCGGCCCAAAACGCCGCGACCTCCGCTCTGATCGACTACACTCTGGCGAAGCTGGGCTTGTACCTGGACATGGAGCTTCTACGGGTGGACGAGCGAGGCGTCACGGCGGACGAGCTGCCGGTCGCCGAGGCCCCGGCACCTGAAGCACCGGCGCCCCCTGACGAAGCGAATGCGCCCGGGGATGCGAACGAGCCCGGTCGTTGAGCTAGAAAGAACTCGGAGACTTCGTTGACGCGCAAGATCGCTTGGATCGCCCTCGGCATCGTCGCGCTGGTCCTCGTGTGGGGGGGCAGCGTGGGGGGCTGGTTCACGCCCGCGAAAGTCGTCGAACGCCGCGGCGCGAAGGTCGAGCGCGGACCGCTGCGGATCAGCGTGCTGCAGCGCGGCGAGCTGGCCGCGAAGAACAGCGTCAGCGTCAAGAGCGAGATCGAAGGTCAGACGACGATCCTGTGGCTCGTCCCCGAGGGCACGCTGGTCAAGGCGGGCGATCTGCTCGTGAAGCTCGACGCCTCAGACCTCGTCGAGAAAGAGCTGCAGCAGCGGATCGCGGCGGACAACGCCGATGCGAGCCAGAAGAAGGCCAAGGCGCAGCACGACATCCAAGAGAGCCAGAACCTCTCCGACATCGAGGCCGCCGAGCGCAAGCTGCGCTTCGCCGAGATGGACCTCGAGAAGTACCTCAAGGGCGACCTCGAGCAGCGCCTGAAGCAGGCGCAGGACAAGATCTTGCTCGCGCAGCAAAAGCGAACGCAGGCCGAGAACACGCTCAACTGGTCGAAAACGCTTACCGAGAAGGGCTTCCTCACGAAGACCGAGCTCGACCGCGACGACCTCGACTTCCAGAGCGCCGACGTCCAAGCGAAGCAAGCACAGCTCGAGCTCAAGCTGTTTCAGGAATACGAAGACCCGCGCAAGCAGAGCGAGCTGCGCGCGCTCCTCGTCGAAGCAGAGCGCGGCCTCGAGCGCACGAAGCTCCAAGCCGAGGCGCGCATCGCGGACTTCAAGGCGGCGCTCTCGACGAGCGAGGCGCGCTTGACGCTCGAAGCCGACAAGCTCGCGAAGTACCGCAGCCAACTCGAGAGGACGAAACTGACGACGCCGACCGACGGCATGGTCGTGTACGCGCGGACCGAGGGCGGGCGGATGGGCGGCGGCGAATCCATGCAGGAAGGAACGCAGGTCCGCGAAGGTCAGGAAATCCTGACGATCCCGCGCACGGGCGGAATGATCGCGCAGGCGAGCATCCACGAGTCGGTGTTGAAGCAAGTCGTGCCCGGCATGCCGTGCACGATCATCGTCGACGCACTGTCGGGCACCGAGTACCACGGCAAGGTCGAGTTCGTGGCGCTCCTTCCCGACAAGAGCAACTTCTGGGCGAATCCCAACCAGCGTCTCTACCGCACCGAAGTGTCGATCGACGATTCGCACACAGACATGCGGCCGGGGATGAACTGCAGCATCGAGATCCTGGCCGAAGTGATTCCCGACGCGCTCTACGTTCCGCTGCAAGCGGTGTTTATGCAGGGCGGAGACACGATCGCGTTCGTCGACACGGGCGTGCGCCCCGAGCAGCGCAGCGTCAAGGTCGGCAAGTCGAGCGAGAAGTGGGTCCAGATCCTTTCGGGACTTTCCGCGGGCGAGCCCGTGCTCCTGACGCCGCCGGCTGGTTTCTCGCTCGAGGCCGCGCACGAGAACAAACCGGTGGGCGAGCCCGTACCGACCGCGAGCGCGCCCCCTGCTGCGCGAGAACCAGGCGCGCGAGAACCAGGCGCGCAGGAAGCAGGCGCGCAGGAAGCAGGCGCCGCGCCCGAAGCACGCGCCGCCGGGAGCGGCGAGCGACCGAACCGACCAGGCGGCGGTCGCGATCGCCGCAGCGCGTCTCGCGGCGACGGCAGTGCGGCAGGACGTCCGCCGCAAGCTCCGGGTGCGCGCGAAGGCGGAGGAGCGGAGAGCAAGCCGGTCGACGCTCCCGCGCAATCGCCTGCACAATCCTCGGAGGAGAAGCTCCCGTCCCGTGGGTGAGCGCCGCCCCGAGCAGCGAGGAGATCCCGTCGCGGAGCTCACGGACGTCACGCGGGTCTACCAACTCGGCGAACACGAAGTCCGCGCGCTCGACTCGTTCTCGTTCACGTTTCGATCGGGCGAGTACTGGTCGATCATGGGCGCGTCGGGCTCGGGCAAGTCGACGCTGCTCAATATTCTCGGGTGCATCGATCGGCCGAGCACGGGTTCGTACCGCGTACGCGGCGAGGAAGTGTCGGCTCTCAACGACGACAAACTCTCTGAGCTGCGCAGCCGTCACCTGGGCTTCGTGTTCCAGTCGTACAACCTCATCCAGCAGCTGAACGTCCTCGAGAACATCCTGGTCCCGCTCTTCTACCAGGACGATCCGCCGCCGGACGGCGAGGAACGTGCGCGTGAGCTCGCGGCTCGCGTCGGCCTCGCGTCACGGCTCACGCACCGACCCACGGAACTCTCCGGCGGACAGCAGCAGCGCGTCGCGATCGCGCGCGCGCTCGTGAACAATCCGGCGATCGTGCTCGCCGACGAAGCCACGGGCAATCTCGACAGCCAGACCGCGCTCGAGATCCTCGATCTATTCGACGAGCTGCACGCGGAAGGCAAAACGATCCTGCTCGTCACGCACGAGCCGAGCGTCGGGGCGCGCGCCGAGCGCACGCTGCACCTGCGCGACGGCAAGATCGAGAACGTCGTCGAGCGGCGCGGCGGAGCCATCCCCGGAGTGTCCCCCGGAGTGCTCCGGTGAAGAACGACCTCTGGCGCACGATCCGCCTCGGCGTCAGCAGCTTGCTGCTGCACAAACTGCGCAGCGTGCTGACCACGCTCGGCGTGCTCTTCGGCGTCGCCAGCGTCATCGCGATGCTCGCGATCGGCGAAGGCGCGAGCGAGGAAGCGCAGGAACAGATCCGTCAGCTCGGCAGCCAGAACGTGATCCTGCGCAGCGTCAAGCCGCCCGACGAGCCGTCGAGCGGCCGCGAGACGACGCGCATCCTGTCGTACGGTCTGACCGATTCAGACTTTGCGCGCGTGTCGGAGACGTTTCCGGGCGTGAATCGCGCCGTGCCGGTGCGCCAGCTCCAGCAGGAGGTGCGCGTCGGTATGCGCGCGCTCAACCCGCGCGTGCTCGCGACCCTGCCCGAGTACCGCGATGTGACGGGACGCCCCATCTTCGAGGGCCGCTTCTTCACCGAGCTCGAGAACCGCTCGCAAGCCAACGTCTGCGTGCTCGGATACGAGGTCGCGCG
>JANLUN010000301.1:0-7409 GCA_031363505.1 Planctomycetota bacterium
CGGTGAACATCACCGACAGCGGGAAGTGCGTTTTCTCTTTGGACATGGTCATGGCGAGATCCTCTGCGCGAGAAGCGCCGTTGGAAGTGCGGTTTTGTTGAGCGATGCGGATTCTATCGAGAGGTGCCGCTTCCGGTGGTCGCGAGAGAATTCGGGAAGCGTAAGAGTGGCGCTACAGCGTCGCGATGACCGGCGCATGATCGCTGGGCTTCTCACCGCCGCGCGCTTCCATGTCGATCTCTACGGCGCTGCATGCATCGAAGGCAGGATCCGACATCAATAGGTGGTCGATGCGCAATCCCTGCCCGCGCTTGAACCCGTTCGTACGGAAATCCCACCACGTGTAGTGACCGCCTTCCTCGTGGTGCTTGCGGAATCCGTCGCGCAGCCCGCAGTCCATCACGCGCGCCAACGCTTCGCGCTCGGGAGTCGAACACAGGATCTTCTCGCGCCACTCCTCGGGGTCGTACACGTCGCGGTCGTCGAACGTCACGTTGAAATCGCCGGCGACGACGATCTTCTCGCTCATGCTGTAGCGCTGTTGGATCAGCGTGCGCAGTCGTTCGAGCCACGCGAGCTTGTAGTAGTAGCGATCCGCTCCGACCATCTGACCGTTGACGACGTAGACATTGACGAACATCACGTCCTCGATCGTGGCCGCGATCACGCGGCTGTCGTCGTCCGGCAAGTCGTCGCGCAGGCCGCGCTCCACGTCCTCGATCCGCTTCCGCGACAAGATCGCGACGCCGTTGTAGGTCTTCTGCCCGAAGTGCGCGAATTGGTAACCCGCGTCCTCGATCGCTTCGCGCGGGAACGCGGTGTCCTCGCATTTCGTCTCTTGGAGGAGCACGACGTCCGGCTTGCGCGCCTCGAGCCAGCCGAGGAGTCTGGGCAATCGGGCGCGTACCGAGTTCACGTTCCAGGTCGCGATGCGCATGGCGAGTCTCCGATTCGCGCGAGGATAACCGGGCGCCATGCGCGCGAGGGAGCGCTTCCGGGCGTGCGTGTGAGATGATTCCCCCCCGAAGCTTTGCCCAGCCTCTCCACAGGTCTATTCTGATGAGATCGACCTACTTGCAACGAAACGCGACGAATCCTTGAGCACATCCAATCCGTCTCGCCGACGCGCCCCGCGCGGCAACCCAACGAAGAGCGGCGGCGCCGCTCCCTCAGGTCCGCGGCAGAAAATCGAGCCGCTGCACCCGACCGACGTTCCGCCCGACATCCACTCGTTCCGCGAGTGGGCGCTCGGCGACGCGGTCCAAGACGCGATCGCGGCGATGCAGATCACCGTCCCCTCGCCGATCCAGAAGCTGGCGATCGGACCGGTGCTCGAAGGCCGCGACGTCATCGCCAAGGCCGAGACCGGTACCGGCAAGACGCTCGCGTTCGGCGCGCCGATGATGGCGAAGATCGATCCGGCGCGCGCTTCGGTGCTCGGACTCGTGCTGTGCCCGACGCGCGAGCTCGCCGAGCAAGTCGCCAAGGTGCTCGCGAAGCTCGGTGAGCCCCGCAACATTAAGGTGGCGCTGATCGTCGGTGGTGAGCCGCTCGGTCCGCAGGTGGCCGCGCTGAAGGCCGGCTCCCAGGTCGTCGTCGGCACGCCCGGCCGCGTGCTCGACCTCTACAACCAAAAGTTCCTGTCGTTCCCGTGGACCGAGTTCGCGGTGCTCGACGAAGCCGATGTGATGCTCGAGATCGGATTCATCGACGACGTGAAGATGATCCTGTCGTTCACGCCCGATGAACGGCAGACGCTGCTCTTCTCGGCGACATTCCCGCCCGAGCTCCTGAAGCTGGCGCGCGCGTACACGAAGAATCCGGCCGAGGTCGCGACCGCCGCGGGGGTCGCCACGGTCGACACGATCGAGCAATCGTGGATGAAGGTCGACGACGAAGATCGGCCGCTCGCGCTGATGCGCCTCATCGAGCAGAGCGAGTCGAGCGACGTGTTCCTCGTCTTCTGCGACCGGCGCACCGACGTCGATCGCTTGATGCGCCGGCTCGAGCGGATGCCGTTCTCGGTCAAGGCCCTGCACGGGGGCTACGACCAAGAGGCGCGCTTCCGCGTCATGTCGGCGTTTCGCACCAGCGAGGTGAAAGCGCTCGTCGCGACCGACGTCGCGTCGCGCGGACTCGATGTCGCGCACGTCACGCACGTGATCAACTTTGGCTCGCCGCGTGACATCACCGCGTACACGCACCGCATCGGTCGCACGGGCCGCGCCGGTCGCCAAGGACGCGCGATGACGTTCGTGACGCGGCCGGGGATGGTGCGCTGGAAGCGCATCCTCGAAGATGCGAACTGGGACATCGCCGAGGTAGAGCCGCCCGGCCCCTCGCGCGGTCCGTCCCGCGGCCCGCGTCGCGACGAGCCGCGTGCGAGGCCGCCGATCCGAAGCGACCGCGAGGCCACTCCCGAAGCGCGCCCCGCGCGTGACGAGCGCGAAGCTGCGCGCGAGCCGCGACCCGCACGCGATGAACGCGGCCCCGCCCGCGATGCGCGACCCGCACTTGCGGAACGTGACGTTCGACCGGCACGCGTCGAGAACGACGCGGCTCGCGAGCCGCGCACTCCGCGCAGGCGCGAAGAGGCCATCCGCGAGCCGCGACCGGAGCGTGAGCGGCCGCGGCCTGCGCCTGCAGAACGTCGCGAAGCTCCGTCCGCCGAGCGTCGCGAGCCTGCGCCCGCTGAGCGTCGCGAGCCGCGCCGTGATCGTGCGCCGCGCGAGCGAGCCGAACGACCGCGCGAACCGCGCGAGACTCCGCCCCCGCGCGAAGTTCCCCGCGACGATGTCCTCCCGCCCGTGCGCGAGCCGCTGCGCGAGAGCGAGGTCCTTGCGGAGCGCGAGAGGTTGCGCGAGCGCAGAGAGCGTCCGCACGCCGGACACGCTCCGCGCGCGGCGCAGACATCCGACTCGCGCACGCGATCGGAAGAACGCCCTCGTGGCGCACCGGCACGCGACACGCGCCCGAGCAAGTCAGCGCCTTCGCACGCCCGACCTCCGGAACGCGAGCGTCCCAAGTCGCCGGAGCAACGCGACGTACGCCCGGAGCAACGCGACGCACGCCCCGAGCAACGCGATGCACCGCCGGCTCGGCGCGACGCTCGGCCGCCTCGGCGCGAGGCGCCGCCCGAATCGCGGAGCGCTCCCGCGCAGCCGGCGCGCGGCTCCGATCGTGGTGGTTCGGATCGCGTGCGCAGCGATCGGCCCCGGCCCGATCCCAAGGACGCGCGCCCGGCCAACCGTCCCGCGAAAGACGCCGCGCGCGAGCACAAGCCGCGCCCGCACCGCAGCGATCGCCCCGATTTCGGTCAAGGCCTATAGACTGGCGTCAGTCGCGGCAATCCATGGGCGGAACCAACCCTTTCATCCAGAGCGTCGACGCGCGGCTCCCGACGCAGAAGTACTCGATCACGTTCCTTCCGATGGACGTGAAGATCGAAGTCGATCCGGAGGAGCTCCCCTACTCGCGCGACGGGCAGAAGGGCTCGATCCTCGAGATCGCGCTCGGTCACCACATCGAGATCGATCACGCTTGCGGCGGCGTGGCCGCGTGCTCGACATGTCACGTCGTCGTCCGCGAGGGCGCTGAGACGATTCAGCCCGCCACCGACGACGAAGAGGATCAGCTCGACAGCGCGCCCGGCTTGACGCCGACCTCGCGCCTGGCGTGCCAAGCGATCCCCGACGGTTCGCGCAGCGTCGTGGTGGAGATCCCCGACTGGAATCGCAACCTCGTGAAGGAGTGAGCGCGCAGCTGCGCGACCCCCTCGACACTCGACCCGTCATGGAAGTCCGTCTCGCCAACCCCCGCGGATTCTGCGCCGGCGTCGACCGCGCGATCGAGATCGTCGAGAAAGCGCTCGAGCTGTACGGCGCGCCGGTGTACGTGCTGCACGAGATCGTCCACAACCGACACGTTCTTCAAGATCTTTCGGCGCGCGGCGTGAAGTTCGTCGACAGCCTCGACGAAGTGCCGGCGGGATCGGTGACCGTGTACAGCGCACACGGAGTTTCCGACGAGGTCGTCGAGTCCGGACAGCGGCGCAATCTGCGCGTGATCGACGCGACGTGTCCGCTCGTGACCAAGGTCCACTTGCAGGCGCAGCACTACAGCACCAAGGGACGCGAGATCATCCTCATCGGCCACCCCGGTCACCCCGAGGTCGAAGGCACGCGCGGTCGGATCGACGGACCCGTCACGGTGCTGTCGACGGTCGCCGAAGTCGACGCGCTCCAAGTGCGCGATCCGGAGAAGCTCGCGTACGTGACGCAGACGACGCTCTCGATCGACGACACGCGCGAGGTGATCGACGCGCTCGTGCGACGCTTCCCGAAGATCCAAGGTCCCGAGCTGAAGGACATCTGCTACGCGACGCAGAACCGTCAGAACGCCGTGCGACGCATGGCGGACGAACACATCGACGTGCTGATCGTCGTCGGATCGAAGAACAGCTCGAACTCCAATCGATTGGCGGAGCTCGGCACGCGTTCGGGCGTGCGCTCGTACTTGATCGACGACGCGGGCGAGATCCGGCCGGAGTGGCTCGTGTCGACGACGCGCGTCGGTGTGACAGCGGGTGCGTCGGCGCCGGAGAGCCTCGTGCAGCAAGTCATCGAACGACTGCGCGCGCTCGGCGCGAGCGACGTGAAAGAGATGGCCGGCGAGGTCGAGACGACCGTCTTCAGGCTGCCGGAAGAGCTGGCCCGCAAGTAGCGGCGCGCACGGCGCTCCGCATCAAAGCGTCGAATCGAGCACGGTCAGCGTCCTGAACGTGCCGAGCGTGATCCCGTTCGGTCCGATCCGATACGCCTGCAAAAAGCGCGTCTGCGCCTCTTCACTCGGCATCAACGTCGGTACGCGGTAGCTCGCCGTCAACACGCCCGATGCGGGGATCCTTCCCCAACGCCGTGAACGCGCCGGACCGATGATCGAGTCGGGGAACGGCGACAGCAACACGCCGCGCCACGAAGCCAAGCCTTGAAACGTCGTCGTCAATCCGTCGTTCAGAAACACTTGCGCGCCGGGCGCTCCGGTGAACGTCACGGTCACGAATCCACCCTCGCGTGCGACCGCGGGGATCGTGAATCCAAGGCTCGCGACCGAGAACGTGAACCCGGGTTCTCCCGCGTAAGCGGGCCCCTGAGGAGCAGGATCACATCCGGAATTATTCCCATTGGTCCATGTCCCTGACGCACCTGCGGCGACCATGAGGTCGAGGAACCAGCCTCTCGTTGGTCCGGCGATCGTGAAAGTGCCCCAGTCGAGCCAGATGCCGGCTCCCCCAATCCGGGCGCAACCGAACGCGGCGCAATCGGTGCTTCCACCGTCGCCGCCGTGGATGTTCGAACGCGATGCGAAGAAGAACGCCGGCGTCGTCGTGCTCGTAATGTGTTGGACGAACACGGCCTCTCCACCTCGGCCGGTTCGAGAGCCGCCGTTCGCGCCGTGTCCGCCGTCGATCGCGCACTCGTAGCTCGCGACCGATGAGTTCCACACGCGTATCCCGCTATTAGCGTTCCCGAGCTCGGTGCTGGGGGACTCGCACACGGGGTCCGAAAGTGCGTCCCCGCCACGCAACGCGCACCCGCTGAACGCGACGTCGTCCGACTCCGTCACGTTCGCGCCGATACCTGGAAAAGGGTTACCGAACGTCGCCGCCCGCCCTGTGAACGCGCACGAGGTGATGCGCACGGCTCCCAAGCAATCGTCCACTTGGAGCGTCCCTGAGTCCGGGCCCGGCGACATCAATCGGGCGAGCGTCACGACCTTCCCGAGCGGGAGATTCTGGACCCTCGAGATGCCCGTGAGATTCGGCATCGTCCCCACGTCCCCGACGATCGTGAGCGCCTCCCCGTCGATCGTGAAACTCGAGTAGTTTCCGGGCTTCACGAGGATCGTGTCGCCGTCGACCGCGGCGTTGATCGCCGGCTGGATCGCGGTGAAGTCCCCGCCGCCCGCGGCATCGACGACGATCACGCCGGCACGCGCGACGGAAGACACTGCGAGCGCAGCGAACGATGCAACGAGAGTCACATGGATCTTCATGATCGGCTCCTTGTCCAACGAACGGATCGAACTTCGTCGGCGCTGCGAGCTAGCCGGGGCGCGCCAACAACTCTGCTGGAAGGGCACGATTGTAGCCGGGCCGTGGGGTTAGCGCGTGTAGCCCAGAGCTTCGAGCGCGCGCTGCGTCTCGGGACTCAAGTCCTCGCGGCCGCGGCTCGCGGTGAGCTCGACTTCGCACGCCGCGAAGATGGCGCGCACGCGCTCTACGAGCTCTGGACTCGGCGCCGAATCCTCGCCTTCGATCCGTTCTCCGTCACCGATGTAGAGCCGGCCGTCGCGCACGAGGAAGAACTGCGGACCGTTCACGGTGACAACGGTGCCGTCGGTGTGCACGTCCTTGAACGGCTTGGGGAATGTGCGCCGCATTCCGAGCGTCGGTTTCTGTTCGGACGCGCGCGAATCAGCGAGGTTGCGACCGATGCATCGATCGGCGCCCGCAAGACCCGCGAGCGCGAGCAACGTCGGCATCACATCGATCGATCCGGCGGCGTCACTGCGCACTGCAGGCGCGACACGCGGAGACAGCACGATGCCGGGCACGTGAACTTGCGAACGGATGACACGCTTACCGTGGCCGAGCGCGCCGTCTTCGCCGAAGCTCTCGCCGTGGTCGGCGGTCAAGAAAACGTGCGTCTCGAACTGCGCGCTGTCTGCATCGAGACGCGCGAGCAACCGATCGAGCGCGCGATCGAGATGCCTCACGTCGACGTCGTATGCCGCTCGCGCACTCTCAAGGAGCGCGTCGAATTCGGGCGAACGGTTGCGGGCGGCCGCCGTGAGGTCCTCGAGCTTGATCGCCTCTCCACTCGTGTCGGCGCCCGCATCGCCGCCTGTATCTCCATAGGGAGCGTGCGGATCGAAGTAGTGGAACCAGTAGAACTGTCGCTCTGCGCGAGCCGCGTCGATCGCCGCGACCGCGCGCGTCGTGATCGAATCGGCGAGCGAATAGAAGTCCTCCTCGACTTCGACGCCGGCCCAATGCGGATTGGACTTCGCGGTGCCTTGCTGATGGTCGAACGTGTCGAAGTAGCTGTCGAATCCCTGCGCGAATCCGAATCGTCGTTCGAGCGGAAACGAAGCGACGATCGCGGCGGTCGCGAAGCCCTCGCTCTTGAATCGCTCGGTGAGCGTCTCGCGCGCTTCGTCGAGCACCGCGCCGTTGAGCGTCACACCGTGCTGCCACGGCTCGAGCCCCGTGAAGATTGTCGCGTGCGTCGGCTGCGTGCTCGACGTCGAGGCGTAGAACTGCTCGAAGACGACGCCGCGTTTCGCGCGCGCCCAAACGAGCGGCATCGTGGCCTCGGTGAACCGATCCGCGCGCAGCGTGTCGAGCG
>JANLUN010000327.1:0-2495 GCA_031363505.1 Planctomycetota bacterium
AGTTGATCGCGCCCATCATCGACGACACACCGACCCACGTGAGCGCGAGCAGCCAACACGTCTGTCCGTTGACGCTGCCCGGCGCCGCGCTCGCGATCGTCGAAAGCGGCGGGTACGCCGTCCAACCTGCCGCCGCTCCGCCGCCTTCCAACGCGAAGCCGAGCAGCGCGAAGAAGATCGCCGGCACCATCGCCCAGTAGCCGAACATGTTCAGCTTGGGGAAGGCCATGTCCGGCGCGCCGATCATCAACGGAATGAGGAAGTTCCCGAACGCGCCCGTGAGCAGCGGGATGATCACGAAGAAGATCATGATCGTGCCGTGCATGGTGAACAGCATCGTGTAGAACTCGGGGCTGAACACGCGGCCGGTCTCGGGGAAGAGCAGGCGGCCGACGACGGGCATCTCGGTCCACGGCCAGGCGAGCTGCCAGCGGATCGCCATCGCCATCAATCCTCCGAGGAGGAAGAAGACGAGGCCCGTGAACATGAACTGGATCCCGATCACCTTGTGGTCGGTCGAGAAGATGTACTTGCGGATGAAGCCGATCTCGTGGTGATCGTGATCTTCGTACGAAGTGCCGGGCGCGCCCATCCCGAGCGCCGGACGCCGACCCGCTTGCTTCGCCGGATGATGCGGCGCAGTCACTGCGCTCGCGACCACCGCGTGTGCCGTCTCTTTCAAGACTTGTCCTCCTGACCGTTGCTGAACATCTCGCGCTTGGCTTTCTGCAGCCAGCTCTCGTAGTCGGCGCGCGAGAGCACGCGCACACGACCTGCCATCTTGTAGTGACCCCAGCCGCAGAGCTCGGCGCACACCAAGTCGTAGTCACCCACCTTCTCGGCCTGGAACCACACGGGAATGGTCATCCCCGGCATCGCGTCTTGCTTCAGACGGAACAGCGGCACGAAGAAGCTGTGGATCACGTCGCGCGAGCGCAGATTGAAAAGCACCTTCTCATTCACCGGCACGACGAAGTCGAACGGGCTCTCGATGTCGTCCATCGTTCCGAATTCGCCGTCGTCGCCGGGATAACGGAAGCGCCAGTCGAACTGGCTGGCGTACGCTTCCGCGATCGGGCCGCCGGTGGGAAAACTGCTCGGGAACTTGATGTCCGCCCAAGCGCCCATCTGCGCGAACGCGATGAACAAGAGGAGAACGGCCGGAATCGCCGTCCACACCATCTCGAGCTTGTGGTTGCCGTGCGTGAACGTCGCCTTCGTGTCGCGCTTGCGCGAGTACACGAAGACGCAGTACACGAGGATCGCCTCCGTCAGCACGAAGAAGAACGCGACCATCCAGAGGATGAGATAGAAGAGCTGGTCGATCTCGCCGCCGTAGCTCGAGACGTTGATCGGCAGCCAAACGCCCTGGCGGCCTCCTTCCATGAACGTCCATACGCCCAATACGAGGAGGGCCAGGAACAAGATCGTGGCGATGATTCTCATGCCGAGTGCTCGGGGCCGGAGAGGGTTATTGCGTGGGTGAACGTGGACGCGCGGGTTTCGAGACGAGTGCTACCGAAAGCTCAGTGCGAACCCGCGCCGTGATCGCTCGCGGATTCAGTTCCGCCAGCTGACGAGGAGCCCGAAGCGGGCGCATGTCCGCGAGTCGCGGATCCGACCACGTGGGCGACGCTCTCGTCGCGCTCTGCGAGGGAGCGCACGTAGTGGACGAGCGCCCACAAGTCTTGCGGCGGCACGACGAGATTTCCTTCCGCGTCCTTCGACTCGCCGATCGCGGGCATCGGACCGCCGTTGATCCCGGCGTAGATGCGCCGGTAGATGTCGATCGGGCGGTTGCCGCCCCGGTAAAGCCCCTGCCGCAGATTGCGCGGCAAGATCGCGTGGCCCCAATCATCGGTGTAGGCCGAAACCTTCTTGCCGTAGTCGTCGAGCTTGAACGCCGCGACACCGTCGCCGAGACCGAACTCGCCGTGGCAACTTGCGCAGTTGCCCTTCTTGGCGTCGTTGAAGATCTCGCGACCGCGCGCGAGGAGCTCGGGAGTCGCTGCCGGGACTTCGCCGTCGAACGAGACGACCTTGGTCTTCGCTTCCTGCCACTTGTCCCAGACTTCGGTGTACGTCTCGGTGAACGCGTCGCTCGAGAGCGCCTCTTCGTCGACGTACGTCGACACGAGCCGGTGCTCGACCTCTCCGCGTTGCGCGAGGAGGCGCACGTAGTCGGTGAGCCCTTCGCGCTCCGCCATCGAGAAGCGCTTGAACGACGGCATCGCGGTGCCGTACACGCCGACCTCCAACACGCGGTAGATGTCCTCGCGCCGCGGACGCGCCTTGTCCTTCACCGCCGTGAACTTGAACACGCCCTTGCGGTAGTCGCGCGGGCGCGGATCGAGGAAGTTCGCGGTCGGACCATCGCCGCCGCCTTCGACGCCGTGGCAGTGCAGGCACTCGACGCGGTAGAGCTCGGCCGAATCGGCGAGGTCGGGATACCAGTCCGCGAAGAGCGCCGTTCCACGGGCGCGCAACGTGGCCGC
>JANLUN010000343.1:0-11562 GCA_031363505.1 Planctomycetota bacterium
GCCGCACGACGCGCTGCTCGGGTAGTAGAGCGGCCTGTAACGATTGACGTTGCGCCCAATGTTCTCGACGAGCATGCCGAGGAGCGCGACATCCGCGTCGCGGCTCTTGCCGTCGCGTCGATAACGCATCAAGGCTTGGTCGGTCCCGTAGCCGGCGACGCCGAAGTTCATGACCTCGAACGCCGGATCGCGTGCTTCGAGCTGCGCCGGCCAATCGTCGCCGTCGGCGACCTCGTCACCGAACGTGAACGAATCGCCGAACGCGACGATCCGTCGCGCGCCGCTCGGCCGCGCTCGCGCGTACTCGCGCGGACCGCGGGCGGCCAGCGAGTTGAAGGAGACGCGACCGTCGAGGGAGCGCGACGACGGACGGTTCGTCCAACCGAGCTCCGCATCGAACGTCCCCGTGGGATCGGGCGGCACGCGCCCCGCGAGCTCGTCTTGTTGCCGAGCGAGCCACGCTCGCTGCGCAGTCGTGGCCACCGCGCGAAACGGCGGCAGCGGACGTCCGCGGAACTGGTCGTCCTCGATGAACCAACGCGCGAGCACGACGTCGGAGACGGCGAGCAGCAGCGCGAGCGATCCGAGCACGAGGCCCGCGCGCTTCCATCGCTTCGACATGCGCGAGAGTCTAGCAACGCGCGCAGGCGCGAGAACCGACCGTCGCTCAGGCCGCGTCGGCTTTGCGCAGCGGCTCCTTGTACTCGATCAAAGTCTGCTTCGAGCCGCCGCGCTTCGAGCGCCGGTAGCGAGCTTGTCCGCACGCGATGGGAATCTGCTGGAGGTGGGAGTGCACTCCGTACGCGAAGCGCGTCGCGAAGCTGCCGCCCTTCCAGCTCGTCTTGAGCGCCGTGCGGACCACGAGCGCGGTGAAGAAGAGAGCCCAACATCCCACCGGTATCATCGAGCCGAACGCGATCGTTGCGATGAGGCTGGTGAGCGAGAGTCCGACGAGCGCGATCGCGCGCACGACGTTGCGCTTCGATTCGCGCGACCACAACGGCATGTCGGTCGTCGCGAATCGCTCCGCGACCTCGGCGTAGGCGAACCCCGTGCGGTACGCGCGTTTCCAATACTGCGAGAAGCGCTGGATCGCCAGGTCGTGCCCGGTCATCGGCGCATCGATGTGCAGGACGGTGTAGCCCCTCGCGCGAATGCGGCGGCAGAGCTCCGGCTCCTCGCCCGCGATGAGCGTCGCATCGAAGCCGTCGACTTCTTCGAGCACGCTGCGGCGCATCAACGCATCGCCGCCGCAGTACCCCGAGCGTCCGATGGGGGACACCCAGTCGAGATCGAAGACGCGGTTGTAGATCGACTCTTCGGGATGGATCTCGCGCCGGTGTCCGAACACGACGGCGCAGTTCGGTTTGTCGAACGAGCGCAAGGCGGTCGAGATGAACTCCGGGTGCAGGATCGTGTCGCCGTCGAGAAACAGGACGAACGGGGCACGCGTCGCGCGCCAACCTGCGTTTCGTCCGAGTGCGGCACTGGGACGCTCGGGGTGAACGACGACGACCTTCGCTCCCGATGCTCGCGCACGATCAGCGCTGTCGTCGGTCGAGTTCGAGTCGACGTACACGAGCTCGATCGCGTCTTGCGGATAGTGCGCGGCACGGATCGACTCGAGACAGCGCGCGAGTCGCTCGCCTTCGTTCCGGCCGATCACCACGACCGCGATCTCGGCAAATGTTTCCGTCGACTCCATCGCGGGTTCTTTATCGGTTGCGCGCGGAGGCCGTCGTGACCGAGCCCGGGCATCGCCGAAAGAGACTGTGGGCGCGCCTGCTCAATCGCCGCTGCCTAGGAAAGCGCAACTAAAGACCGGGCGTCCACCGGCCGATGTACTGCCCCGGCAGAGGACGGGGAACTCGCGGCTGGGGCCAGATGGGGATCTGGAGGACGCGAGCACGGTGAATCGAGCAGGTCACGCGACGAACTCGCGCGCCGGCTCGGTGCCGCCTCGGGGCAACTGCCTTCGGAGATCGGCGTTCATGGCGATTCACAGACTCAGTGCGCAGGCGAAGCTTCGAAGAGCGCGTTCTGCGAGAGCGGGCTTCTCGCTCATCGAGCTCATGATCGCGAGCTTCGTGTTGACGATCGCCGTGTGCGGCGTCTCCGGCTCGATGCTGTCCGCGCTGGCTCTCAATCGCGTCAACCGCGAGACGGCACTCGCGCACGAAGCGGTGCGCCGCGTGATGGAGGAAGCGCACGGAGTGCCGTTCAACGAACTCTTCGCCCGGTACAACGCGTCCGCGGCCGACAACCCGGCCGGGGTCTCGCCGGGTCGGAACTTCGCGGTGTTCGGACTCGAGCCGCAAGCCGGCGACGCGGACGGCTTCGTGGGCGAGGTCACGTTCCCGACGACGGTCGTCGGGGGCGTCGAGCAGCTGCGCGAGGACGTCGTCGATGCCGGGCTCGGCATGCCGCGCGACCTCAACGGGATCACGATTCCGGGCGACGAATTGCTCAATCACGCCCTCGACTATCGCGTGCTCCCGATGCGCGTGCGCGTTTCTTGGCGCGGCGTGAGCGGTGAGCGGACCTTGGCGGCCGAGTGCATGTTGTCCGGACGGTGAGCGCTATGACGAACAAGTACACACGCAATCGAGGCTTCACGCTCGTCGAGCTGTTGATCTCGTTCACGGTCCTGGCGGCGGTGCTCAGCGCGGTCGGCGTGACGGTGCTGCGCGGTCAGAAGACGTACGACCAAGGGATGACCATCGGCACGCTCGAAGCGCAGGCTCGTCAAGCACTGGACCGAATTGCCGTCGAGTTCGCTGGGGCGGTGCGGGCCAACCTCAATCCGACGCCTGTCAATGGCAGCGGAACCTCCACGTGCAATTTTCGCAAGTGCACTGGGTTCGGCGGCGGAGCGATGTTGTGGACGCCGAACTCCGTCCAGCTCCAGCCCAGTCCGACGGATGCGAATGACGGGATCGACAACAACTCGAACGGACTCATCGACGAGTGTCAGGTCGTGCTCGTGCGCAACGTGGGTGCGGCCGACGAGCAGACGGTCACGCTCGCAGGATTCGTGCGCGAGTACTTCCAGGGCGAGACCCTGAACGGCGCGGACGAGAACGGCAACGGTTTAGTGGACGAGCGCGGACTTTCGTTCTCGCTGACAGACGCCACGGACGACTCGCTGACGATCCGTCTGACGCTCGAAGCGCTCGACTCCGAGCGCCGCGTGATCACGCGGTCCGTGGAGACGGCAGTCCACGTCCGCAATTGAGAGGGAGAGAGAAGCGATTCTTGGCAGAGGAGACGCAACCATGAAAATCATCTACGTGAAACGGAACGACGAGAGCGGTGGTGCTCTGATGATCGCGCTGATCGCGACCACGGTGCTCGCGGGAATGGCCGGGGCGGTGCTCGCCGTCGGCGGGGCGGCGCAGCACGAGCACGTCGCCGCAGCCGACCACATGAAGGCGCTCTACGTCGCCGAGGCGGGTCTGTCGGAGGGCATTGCGGCCGTCATGAACGGAGCCGTGCCGAATCTCGACCCCGATGTGCAGGTCCCGTTCTCGAACGGGACCTATTCAGGCACCGTCGTCGACAACGGCGACGACACGACCACGATCACCGCCATCGGCACGAGCCGCGGAAACACCCGCGCGGTCGAGGCGGTCCTGCAGCAGACGAGCGACGGCATCTTCTCGAGCGCGCTCTTCGCGGGCAACAGCTCGGGTGATCCGAACTACGACATGAAGTTCGGCGGCACCGGCCTGCAAGCCGACGACATCAACGGGAACGTGTACAGCGGTGGCAACATCAAGCTCACCGGCACGGCCTCGATCGACGGCGTCGCGCGAGCCACCGGGAGCATCAGCGGGGTCGCGGGCGAGGACGGCATCACGCAGCCGATCCCGGACATCGTCGGAATGGATTACGCCAACAACAACGACATCGACGTCAAGGCCGCCTTCGCGTCGGCCACGTACGGCAGCGGCGGAAGCTACGGCGGCAGCGCGTGGCAACTGCCGGAGTCGAACCGGGCGCACATCTTCCGCAAGAATCCGAGCGATCGATCCGCGGACACGTCCGCCACGGCCAAGGACGACTACTTCCTGGAAGACCGCTTCGAGCCGCTCAACTCGAGTTCGACGATTGCCGCGAGCGGCGGATCGCACATCACGATCTCGGGCATCGGCGGCGAGCCGGGATCGAGCGGAAACGAGCTCGTCTACTACATCGACGGCAACCTGTGGATCCACAACCGTAACCTGTACTCGTTCACCCTGTGGAACGCGACGGACACGGCCGTGAAAATCACGCTCGTCGTCAAGGGCAACATCTACATCTCGGACAACATCTTCTACGACAACCCGGACAAAGACGGGCTGGCGATGATCGCCATCAAGGACTCGGCCGTCGCGAACAGCGGCAACATCTACTTCGGAGACCCGACCTTCGGAACGCTCGAGTACATGGACTCGTTCATGTACGCCGAGAACAACTTCTTCGACAACAACCTGTCGGCTTCGGGTTCGGCCAAGGTGACCGTCAACGGCAACATGACGGCCGGTAATCAAGTCAAGATCAACCGCGACTTCGGTGCGCAGCACTCAAAGTTGACCGTCAACTTCGACAGCCGGATCTGGGACGGCGACTTGACGCTTCCCGGCCTGCCGTCGCAGAGCGGTGCCGATCCGACGTGGATCGTTGCGTCGTGGCGCGAGGTGTCGGTCCCGTGAGTCGCTACGTGTCACGGAACTTGTTCGTGATCCTGGCTCTGACCGGAGCGAGCGCTCCGGTCGGAGCTTTCTCCGGTCCGTTCGCCGCGGAGTACGCGTCCGTCGCGATGGAAGGCGGGGTCGAGAGCGATCTCTGGCGGCTGCTCCTTCCGCCGGCCAAGTCGGCGGAGCCCACGGTCGCCGCGATCTCCGCGAGCATCGTGCGTCTCGGCAACGGAGTCATTCCGGCGATTACGGGCATCCTGCTCGGTGAGATCACCGAGCCGGCGGAGCTCACCGACATCCATCCGCGCGCGATCGAGTTACGCCGCGAGATCCTGATCGCGAGTCTGCGGGGATTCCCGGCCGGTGCGGTGATCGACCATCTGAAGGCGAAGTGCAGTCCCTCGGACGCGCTCGACGCGAAGCTCGTCGCGGTGCAGGTTCTCGGCGCGATCGGCGGCACGAAGGGACTCGAAGCGGTGCTCGCGATCGCCGGGTCGATCGAGCCCATCCATTGGATGCGCACCTACGTGCAGGTCCCGATCGAAGAGTCGCTGACGGCGATCCTTTCTCGCGAGCCTCGACTCCTGAAGGTCATCACCGATCAATCCGCGAAGCTCGACCCGCGGCTATGCCCGATGATCGTGCGCGCAGTGGGTCAGGTCGGCTCGCCAGCGGCCGCGCCTTGGCTCGCCAGCTTGATCGGACGCGAGCACGATCTCGACGTGGCGGTTGTCGAAGAGCTCGTGCGCCTCGCCGAGCAAACCTACTGCGACTTGACCTCGGCCGAGATCGGCAAGGTGCGGTCGCTCCTCGAGAGCCGTGACTCACGTGTGCAGCGCGCTGCGGTGACGGGGCTCGGAGCGCTCGGGGACACGGAATCGATCACCCGTCTCGTGTCGTTGCTCGGGAGTCAGGACCCACTCGTGACGCGCGCCGCTCACTGGAGCCTGAAGCGTTTGACAGGACAGTCGATCGAACCCGACCGCGCGGCGTGGGGCGCGTACTGCGACGCCGAGCAGCAGTGGTACGACGAGGACTGGTCCACGCTGACCGACGGATTGCGCGGCGAGGATCTCGCGAGCATCCCCGATGTCGCCAGCGTCATGGCTCAGCACCCGCTGTTCAAGAACCGTGCGGCCTTGGAATTCCGTCTGCTTCTGAGCAGCGAGGACATCGCGCGCGCCAGGCTCGCCGCGGGGGCGCTGGGGACGCTCGGCGCGCGCAGCGCGGTGCCCTGGCTCATCGAGTGCTTGCGGCACGACGACGAGAGCCTGCGCACCAACGCATGGCAGAGCTTGCGGACACTGACCGGACAGAAGCTTCCGCTCGACCCTGACGCCTGGTCGAATCGAGCGCGGAGCTGACGAGGCCTCGCTACACGCGGATCAGACGGAACGCGAGGAGCGTCTCGCGCCGCGTGTAGGCGATTCCGAGATTCCCGGCCACGAGTGGGTCGTGGCTGGCGCCGAGTCCGCGAAAGCGGAAGTCGCCTTCGGCGCCGTCCTCGAACTCCAGCGTGAAGCTGTAGATCGTCTGTCCGCCGCCGTCGACGAGGGTCTCGCTGCGGCGCGAAGTGACGAGGGCCGGCCGTTTCAGGAGCGGCAGCGCGAGAATCCGGCTGCGTTCACGGGCGCCGAGAATCCACAGGGCGATGCCGACAATGGCCAGGCCGAGCGCGGCGATCGCGGGAGCGGACGAGAGGATCTCCGCCAGGGTTGTTCCGGACGGGCGAAGCGCGGCGTAGACGGCGCAGACCCCGCCGATCACGAGCGCGGTCAGTCCGAGTGATTGCCGGCGAGCTCCGCGCCTGTACTCGATGCCTTCGGGCGGATCCCACGCTTCGGCCGCCTTGAACTCGGGGTGATCCCGCATCTTCGTGAGGCGTTGCGCCGTCGCGCTATCACGCGGCTTGCGCTCGTTTCCGAGCGAGAGCGGCGTGAGGCAGTACGAACAGATCGACAGGTCGGCGCGGGCGATCTTCGCGCCGCAGGTCGGACAGTGGGTGCGTTGGCTCATGGGACACGCGCGAGCGGGGATGCGCGGCGAAGGATGCTAGCAGAGGGTCGAGCACGAAGCTCCGGCACGGTCGCGGGTCGACGTCCGGCGGCTCGAAAACGCTCGAAAAACAGGCCTCGGCGAGGAACCGTCGCGCGCGTCCAAGCGTCGCGAGTTTCACCGCGACCGACAAAAACTGCGGATTTCCCGGGGAATTGAGAGATTTCCGTGTTGATCGCACTTCTCGCGTTTGCTAGACCCGCATTCCAGACGAGGAAAACTCCTCGAAACCCCAAGAAAACCAGTGAGAAAACCCATGGCGAAGAAGTCCAACAAGCGAGCCCCGGCTCGCACCAAAACGACGGCCACCAAGGCCAAGGCGAAGATCACCCCGTCGAAGAAGCCGCGCACGAAGGGCGAGCTGTACGCGACGATCGCGGAGCAATCCGACCTCAGCAAGAAGCAGGTCGCGCAAGCGTTCGAGGCGATGGGCAAGGTGCTCGCCGCCGACCTCGGCAAGGCTGGCCCGGGCATCTGCAACGTCGCGGGCCTCATGAAGGTGCTCGTCGTTCGCAAGCCGGCCGTCAAGGCTCGCAAGGGCATCAACCCCTTCACGAAGGAAGAAGTGATGTTCAAGGCCAAGCCGGCGCGCAACGTCGTCAAGATCCGCGCGCTGAAGTCGCTCAAGGCGATGGTCTGATCGAAGTCCGCTTCGGACGACGCATCGCGCGAAGGCGCCAGTCGCGCAAAGGCGCCGGTACGGAGCGCTGAGGCGCTAGTACCGTCACGTACTGCTGCACGGCCGCGCGCGTTTCGATGGCACGTCCGCATCTATCGAGGGCCTGCTTTTTGGCAGGCCCTCGACTTTTTTGGCGCACTCTTCCGCTCCGCGAACGATGCGGCGGCACCGCGCCTTACGGACGTTTGCACGGATTCGTCCGACACGTTTTCATCGGCCGGACGCTCTTGTCACCGCCGGTCGCAGAGGCCGTCTCTCCAAGTGACTACGGAGGCCCCCGCGCCTGTCGTGGCGCGGGTACAATTCCCGACGACGCTGCGCCAGGCTAGCCGCGCTGTACCGTCCCCAACGTTTTCTTGCCGCTCAGGAGCCGATCATGAACTCGAGATTTGCCGCATTCCGCCGGAGTGCTGTCCTTCGCGCAGCCTGCGCCGCGCTCGTCGTCGCACCCGCGTCCGCAACTGTTCACACGCTGTTCGCGTTCATGAACGGGGTCGAGGAAGTGCCGGCGACCACCTCGCTGGGACTCGGCACGGTCACACTGTCGCTCGACGACGTTGCGCTGTCGGTGACGATCACGGGGAGCTACTCAGGCCTCCTCACGAACGCGACGATCTCCCACATCCACGGCCCGGCGGCGATCGGCGTCGGTGGTCCGGTGCTGATCCCGCTCCTGACGACCGGAGGTACGTCGGGGACGTTGAGCGGCGGGGGCAGCCTGTCGGCGGCCGACGTGACCAACATGCTGAACGGCCTCACCTACCTGAACCTCCACACGTCGGGAACTCCCGCCGGGGAACTGCGCGGCCAGATCCTGAAGCCGCCGACGGGATCGGCGATGTACTGCTTCGGTGACGGCACGCTCCCGACCGTTTGCCCGTGCTCGTTGCCGGACACCGTGCCGTCGCCGGCGGCCGCGCCGGGTCACGGTTGCGCGAACACGTTCGATCTGAACGGCGCCACGCTGAAGGCATGGGGCAACACGTCGCCGGACACCGTCAAGTTCATCTCGAAGATCGGCAAGGGCACCGCCGCGTTCGCGTTTCTGCTCAAGGGCAACGCGACCGACAACAACGGCGTCGCTTCGAGCGACGGCATCCGTTGCACGGACGGCGCGCTGATCCGCTTCGGATCGCACTTCGCGGGAACCAACGGTGCGCCGCTCGGAACGTGGACGTACCCGAACTCGGCGCAGACGCTTTCGGTGTCGGCGGCTACGCTGCAGGCTCCCGCCTCGACGTCCTACTACCAGCTCTTCTACCGCAATGCGGCGACCGGCTTCTGCAATGCGTCGGGCGCGAACCTGTCGGCGGGCGTTTCGATCCCCTGGCCGTGATTCGAACGGCCCCGCCGCGCTAGCTCACCGCTAGGGCGGCGGCGGCCCGAACACGCGCAGCTCGCCGGCGCTGGTGAACTGACCGGTGCCGGCCGGCGCGCCGCGCAGACGAATGGCTCGGCCGACGACCGCGTTGAAATCGATCACAAACGTTTCGTAGCTCACTCCGTTGGCGCCCGCGAAAGCGGGCGCGATCGTTGACAGCGGCACGGGTTGCCACGCCGCGCCCGGCGCCGACTGCACTTCGACGGAGAGCGCGGCGAACGCGCCGCCTTGCGGGGTGTCGAGACCCTCCTGGTACTCCACGCGGGAGAACGTCTGCGGGACCCCGAACTGGTATCCGAACCACGGGTTCGCGCTCGGGATCGTGCGGAATTCGGCCAGCGCGCTCGCACTCCCAATCGGCGGGTACGTTCCGTCGTAGAGCGGCAGCGCGCGCCCGAAGTCGTCGTAGTGCGCTTGCGCGGCTTGGAACGGACTCCGGTCGTAGATCGCTCGCGCACGCGGCGTGAGATCCACGAGTGTCGTGGGTGCAATCGCGGAGATCGAGTACGCGCGCAGCTCGGCGCACGAGATGAATCCCACCGATCCAGCGGGCGCGCCGCGCAAGCGTACGGCGTCACCGAACTGCGGATCGAAGTCGACCTGGTACGTGCGGTAGTTGAAGCCCGTGAAACCGAGGCTGTAGAAGTACTCGAAGGGGTAGCTGGGAGAGATGCGCAGGTTCTCGACGGGCGTCCACGTGCCCTGATCGCGCACCTCCACCCCGAGGTTCTCGAACCAGCCACCTTCCTCGACGCGTTTGCCCTCTTGGAAACTCAGGGCGACGAAACGCATCTCCGCGGTGGAGGGCTCCGTGAGCGCGTATCCGATCCAGTCGTCCGCGCCTTGGTCGCTTGCGTGCGACGTGTCGAATTGCGGCGACGCGAGCGCGGAGCTCACCGGAACCGCGCGCTTGTCGCGCAGCACTTCGATGTCGGGGTTGCCTGCGCCCGTGGGATGCGGCGGCGAGAGCTCGAGCACGCGCGCGATCGGCCGCGCCCGGCCCGAGACGTCGTTGTAATTCGGCCGCGGATACACGAACACGTGCGCGCGATCCGACAGCCCGTGGTTGTCCGTGACGGTGAGCTCGATCTTGTAGTAGAGGAGATCAGGATCCTCGGGGCTCGTTCCGATGTCGAACGTGATCGCTTGGCCGAGCGCTTGGAACGTGCCCGGGTGCGAGTGGATCGCGTGGTAGAGCGTGACGTCCCAGCGGTACACGAGCGACGCGGCCTCCGGATCGACGCCGTAGCCAATCAATCGGAGCGTCGTCGGAGTGGTGTAGATCGTGCCCGGCAGCGGACTGCGGATCACGGCCGTCGGCGGCAGATTGCCCGCGACGATCTCGACCGTCGATTCGGCCGGAAGTCCGAGCGCGTCAGTCACCGTGAGGCGCGCGGTGTAGTTCCCCTCGACGGTGTACACGTGATTCGGACGGGTCGCCGTGCTGTGCGCCGTGCCGTCGCCGAAGTCCCACTCGAACGTGAGGACGTCGCCTTCGGGATCGGTGCTCGCGGACGCGTCGAACTGCACCGCGAGCGGCACCGCGCCGGCCGGCGGCGTCGCGGTCGCAATCGCGGTCGGCGACAGGTTCGCTCCCCAGCGGATCTGGACGATCTGTCCGGTGGACAGTTGAACGCAGTAAAGATCGCCCGTGAGCGGATGACGCTCGATCGCGACGACGCCGCCTGTCTGCGTCGCGAAGTCGCGCACGGCGACGAGATTGAAGTTCGCGTCGAGCTCGATCGTCCGCATCGTGCGCAGCCCGTACTCCGCGAAGAAGAGTCGTCCCACGTACTCGGGTGGATACGTTCCGCCGGTGTACGTCGCGCCCCCGATCGCGCACACGCCGCGGAAGCCGTCGAGCGGGTTGCCGCTCGCGTCAATGTACGAGCCGGTCGGATAGAAAAGGCTCGGTGTCGTGTGGTGCCACGCGATCACGGGCAGCGTCTGGGTCCCGATGGTCGCGTTCGCGCACGAGAACACGGACGGATCGGCCGGCATGAAGCTCTGATATCCCGCGTGCGGCAGCGGTCCCTCGAAACACGGCCAGCCGAAGTTCTCGCCGCCCTGTTTGCTGAGGTTGATCTCCTCCCACTTGTTCCAACCGACGTCGCCGATCGTGATGACGTTCGGCTGTCCGAGCGTGGGATCGTTCGCGCCCGTTCCTGGAATGAGGTCCATGCGAAACGGATTGCGAAGTCCGAGCGCCCAGATGCGCGAGGCGAAGCTCGCCCGATCGCCGTCGAAGAACGGGTTCGACGGATAGCCGAGTCCCGTGTCCGGATCGATGCGCAGGATCTTGCCGGCGAGACTGCGCAGATCCTGCGAGCGCAGTGCGCCCTCGTCCTGCACCTTTGGCGTCGGACCGCGCAACTGCGTCGTCGGATGGACGAAGTTGTCGAATCCCGCGTTGTCGTTGCCGCCCGTGTCGCGGAAGTCGTAGTGCGCACCGTCGCCTGTGGCGAGGATCAGCGAGCCGTCGTCGGCGAATCGGAGCGATCCGTTGGAGTGGCTGTTGTGGATGCTCGCGATGCCGTCGGGAACGGTGCCGTCGGCGAGTTGGTGACCGAGCAAGATCTCGCGCGACGTCGGATCCGCGACCACGTCGGCGCCGCTCGTCACCGCGCGGTAGCGCACGAGGCGTGAGAACGAGTAGCGGTCCTGCTGATTGAATCCGAAGTCTTGGCCGAGCACGGGCGAAACCGTGTACAGCAGGTACACCCACGAGTGCGCGCCTCCGTCGGGCACGAATCCCGGGTGCAGCG
>JANLUN010000821.1:0-7959 GCA_031363505.1 Planctomycetota bacterium
GGCGCGAAGGGCTCTTCACGCCCGAAGGCAGCATGCCGAGCGCCGGTCCCATGCCGACGAGCCTCTCGATCGAGAGCGATCAGGTCCGCGAGACGCTCGACCTCGGTGAGTTCGTCGTGCACGAGAACGACGACGGTGCGCGACATGCGGCTGACGCCGTCGCGAGCGATCCGCCCGCCGGTTCCGTTCCGTTCCTGCTGGAGCAGCAGTGGAAGCTCAAACTCATGCTCGCCGAGGCGCAGCCACGGGCGCTCACGCGACGGCTCGTCGTTCCGGCGAGCGTTCGTACTCCGGAGGGAGCCGAGGCCGTCATCACGCCCCCGCTCGCGGGCCGACTGTTGCCGCCCGACGAAGGCAAGCTCGTGACCACGGGCGAGAGGATCGAGAGCGGTCGCGTCCTTGGATTCATCGAACCGCCGCTCGGCGCTTCCGATCTCGCGCAGTTGCGTGCGCTCGAGCTCGAGCTCGACGTTCGGTCGCTCGATGTGACACGCACACTGAGCGAGGCACTCGCGCGGCTCGAATTCGGTGAGCGCGAACACGCGCGCCTCTCCCGGTTGCATGAGCACCAACTCAGCACGCAGCAGGAGCTCGACGAGGCGGAGCGAAATCTGCGCGTCGCCCGCGGTGACATCGAGAGCGCCAACGCCATGAAGGCGGCGCTCGACCGGCTTCTCTCGGAACGCAGCGCGCGCACGGGCGGCTCGCCTGGGTTCGCGATGCGGTTGCCTCTCCTGTCACCGCTGGCCGGAACGGTCGTCGCCTCGACGAAGTTACAAGGTGCGTCGGTCGAACCGGGTGAGGTGATCTTCCGCGTGCTCGACACTTCGCACGTGTGGGTCGAAGGTCGCATCTCCGAATTCGACCTCCACCTGCTCGGTGAATCACCGACGGCGTTCGCCACGTTCGCCGCGTTACCGGAGCGACGCGTCGAGATCGGCGCATCGGGCGGCACCGGCGCGCTCTCGCTCTTGCCGGTCCTCGATCCCGAATCGCGCACCGCGGTGTTGCGCTGCGAGGTCGCGAACACGGATGGCTCGCTCAAGGCGGGCATGCTCGCCGAACTCGAGATCGCCGTTGCGAAGGTCGATGCCGCCGTCTCCATTCCGGTGGAAGCGATCCTGATCGACCAAGGCCTGCCGACCGCGTACGTCATGCTCGAAGGCGAGCTCTTCCAGAAGCGCGAGCTTGAGCTCGGTGTGAAGGACGGGGATCAAGTCGAGGTCCTGCGGGGGATCGCCGCAGGCGAACGTGTCGCAACTCGCGGCGCGTATCTCGTGAAGCTCGCCGCGCTCTCCCCGCAGTCGTTTGGCGCCGGCCACCAACACTAGGACACGAGCCGTGATCAACCTTCTCATCCGCTGGTCGCTCGCGAACCGATTCACGGTGCTGTTGCTATCGGTGGCCCTCATGGCCATCGGCAGTTGGGTCGCGCTCGAGATGCCGGTCGACGTGTTCCCGGATCTCACCGCTCCCACCGTGACCGTGCTCGTCGAAGGGCACGGCATGTCGCCTCAAGAGATGGAAACGCAGGTGACGTTTCCCATCGAGAGCGCGATGAACGGCGCGGCCGACGTACGCCGCGTGCGCTCGGGCACCGCCGTCGGCATCGCCGTGATCTGGGTCGAGTTCGAATGGGGAACCGACATCTATCGCGCGCGCCAGACCGTCAACGAGCGCCTCGGCGCCGTCGTCGGCAGCCTCCCGTCGCATGTCGATCCGCCGACGCTTGCGCCGGTGTCCTCGATCATGGGCGAGATCCTGTTCATCTCGCTGACCTCCGATCGGCACAGCCAACTCGATCTACGCACGCTCGCGGCAAGTCAAGTTCGGCGAAGGCTCCTGTCGGTCACGGGCGTGTCGCAGGTCACCCCCATCGGCGGCGACGAGAAGCAATACCAAGTCGTCCTCGCGCCCGAGCGACTGCAAGCCTATGGCATCGCGGTGACCGAGGTCATCCGCGCGCTGGAAGCGACGAACGAGAACGTTGCAGGGGGCGTCCTGAAAAGCGGTGCTCAAGAGACCATCGTCGAAGGCATCGGACGCATTCGCACTCCAGCGGACATCGCCGCCACGGTTGTCACGATGCGCAACGACGTGCCGATCCGCGTCGAGAACCTAGGCGTCGTGACGATCGGCGCGGCACTCAAGCGGGGCATCGGTTCGTCGTCGCGGCGCGGGCCCGATTGGGAGCCGATCATCGAGCCGGGAGTCATCCTCGCGATCCAGAAGCAGCCGGGGGCGAACACGCTGGAGCTCACCGCGCGATTGGACCGAGCACTAGACGACATCCAGCAGTCGCTGCCCGAGGGCATGCTGGTGAACAAGGGACTCTTCCGGCAAGCGACGTTTATCAAGAACTCGATCGGAAACGCATCCAGCGCATTGCTGGAAGGTGCGTTGATGGTGGCACTCGTCGTCGTCGCGTTCCTCGCGAGCTCTCGAGCGAGCCTCATCACGCTGCTCGCACTGCCGCTCTCGCTGCTCGTCGCCGTGCTCGCGTTGAACGCGCTCGGCGGCAACATCAACACGATGACACTAGGCGGCATGGCCATCGCGATCGGAGCCCTCGTGGACGATGCGATCATCGACGTCGAGAACGTCGTCAGGCGCCTGCGCGAGAACGTGTTGCTCCCGCTCGAAAGGCGCCGGCCCGCATTCGAGGTGATCTACGCGGCGAGCGTCGAGGTCCGCGCGTCGATCGTGCTCGCGACCGTGATCATCCTGCTCGTGTTCACGCCGCTGTTCTTCCTCTCCGGAGTCGAGGGGCGACTGTTGCGACCGCTCGGAGTCGCTTTCTCTGTCTCGCTGGCAGCTTCCCTCCTGACGGCGCTCACGCTGACCCCCGCCTTGTGCTCGTTTCTCTTGCCAAACAGCAAGACGGTGCGCGCCGGAGCTGAGCCGCGCCTCGTGTCCTGGCTCAAGCGCGCCTATGCGCGGCCTCTCGACGCCGCGCTCGCTCATCCTTGGCTCTTCGGGATCCCAAGCGTTGCGCTGCTTGCGTGGGCGTTGCTCGCCGGATCGCGCATGGGTCGCAACTTCCTCCCCGAGTTCAATGAAGGCGCGCTGGTCGTCGGCGTCGTCACTGTTCCCGGTACTTCACTCGCGCAGAGCGACGAGCTCGCGCATCTGGTCGAGGAAGCATTGATGAAGCATCCGGAGATCGAAGCCATCGGCCGGCGCACGGGCCGCGCGGACCAGGACGAACACGTCCAGGGAGTCGAAGCCAGCGAGATCGATCTGACGCTCGACATGGAAGCGCCCGCGCGTCTTGGGCTTCCCGCTCGCTCGAAGGCCGAGCTCCTCGAAGCGCTGCGCAAGGATCTCTCCGGCATCCCCGGCGTGCAGGCGACGTTCGGGCAACCGATCAGTCACCGCATCGATCACATGCTCTCGGGCACGCGCGCAAGTGTGGCCGTCAAGCTGTTCGGTGACGACCTCACGACGTTGGCAAGCTTCGCGCAGCAGATCGAGTCGCGCATGCGAACCGTGCCGGGCGTCGTCGATCTGTCGACCGAGCAGCAATCGCAAGTCCCATTGCTCCGCGTGGAGTTCGACCGCGTGGCGATGGCTCGACACGGATTGCGGGTGGCGGATGTCGCCCGCGCTCTCGAGGCCGCGAGCCTTGGCGCGATCGCCGGACAGGTGCTCGAAGGCACCAACGCTTTCAGCCTCGTCGTCAGGACCGGCGAGATGCGCGACCTCACGGCCGACGTGCTCGCGGCAACTCTCGTCGACACGCCCGCCGGTGCGAAGATCCCTCTCCGCGTCGTCGCTGCGCTGCGCGAAGATCGGACGCCCAATTTCGTCAGCCGCGAGAACGTGCAACGCAAGATCGTCGTGATGTGCAACGTCGCGGGTCGCGACATCCGCGGCGTCGTCGACGACGTGCGGCGCGAGATCGAGGCGAACGTCGCGCTTCCCGCGGGTTACCACGTCGAGTACGGAGGTCAGTTTGAGAGCGCCGAAGCGACCGGAAAGCTGCTCGCCTTCCTCGGAGCGGTGATCATCGCGGGCATCGCGGGGCTGCTCTACTTCATGTTCCATTCGATCCGCGACACGGTGCTGATCATGGTGAACCTTCCGCTCGCCCTGATCGGTGGCGTGCTCGGCGTCTATCTCGTCGGAGGCACGCTCTCGGTTGCGTCGATCATCGGTTTCATCACGGTGTTCGGCGTCGCGGTGCGCAGCGGAATCATGATGGTCTCGCACATCCGACATCTTCAGGAGCAGGAAGGAGTGCGCGATCTCCGCACGGCCGTGCGCGAGGGCGCGATGGAACGACTTTCACCGATCCTCATGACCGCGCTCGCCGCGGGCCTCGCTTTGATTCCGCTGGCCTTGCGCGGCGATCAACCCGGGAACGAGATCCTGACGCCGATGGCGGTGGTGATCCTCTTCGGTCTCTTGTCGTCGACCTTCTTGAACATGCTGCTCGTACCCGCGTTGTATCTGCGCTTCGGAAAGCCCGTCGCCGCGGAGAGCGTCGTCGCACACACATTGGAGATGTCCCATGCATGAGTCGACCGCGAGCCGTGCACTACTCATCGGCGCTCTCTTCGCGGGTTGCGCGACGCAATCCGTCGACCCACGTCCCGACCACGAGCGCGCACGCTTTCTCATTCGAGAAGCAACGGGGCGAAGCGAGATCTTCGACCCAGACGCGCCACTCCTTTCGCAGACCGAGATCGACGCCGTGATGGAGGACGGACTCACCCTCGACGAAGCGTTGCGCGTCGCTCTGCTCAACAACCGCCATCTCCAGGCGCAGTTCTTGGGCCTCGGCGTCGCGCGCGCCGATCTCGTGCAAGCTGGATTGCTCCGCAACCCGAGCCTCAGCCTGGGCTTCCTGTTTCCGACGAGCGGCGGGCAGCCCAAGATCACGGCCGATCTCATCGGAAGCATAGCCGACCTCTGGCAGCTCCCGGATCGACAGAAGGTCGCCGACATGGCGCTCGCGAAAGCGGTGTACGAGGTGTCTCGATCCGCGGGCGAGCTCGTGGTCCAGACGGAATCGGCCTACTTCGACTCCGTCGCCGCGCGCGCGCTGCTCGACCACGCGCGCGCGAGCGCGGACGTGAACCGCGCCATGCACGAAGCAGTGAGCGAACGAGTTCGCGCAGGCGTCGCGACCGCGACCGACGCGAATCTCGCGCAGAGTCAGCTCCTCGGCGCCGAGCTCGCCGCGCGACGAGCGGAGTTCGCCGATGTCGGCGCGAAGCGTCGCCTCGCAACGGCGCTCTCGCTGGAACAAGACCTCGTGTCCGTCGAGCTCACCGATCCCCTACCCGAGCTCATCACTCTCGAGCTGGATCGCGAAGGCCTGGTCACGCGCGCGCGCGCCACGCGTCTCGACGTGCGGGCAGCGGAGGCCAGCATCCAAGCGGCGGACGCGCAGGTCGCCTTCGAGCGGCGGCGCGTGTGGCCGAGCCTGGACGTCGGGCTTTCTGCGGAGCAGCCCGAGGCGGACTCTCCGATCGACCTGCTCATCGGGCCGAGTGCGACGGCGGTGCTCCCGATCTTCGACCGCAACACGGCGCAGATCCGACGGGCGGAGTTTCGTCGCGATCAACTGCGCAAGGAGTACGAAGCGCTGGCCGCCGATGTCGGTCAGGAAGTCCGCACCGCCGTCGATCACGCCGTCTCGGCTGCGCTGTCGGCGCGATTCGTCACCGACGAGCTCCTGCCGCAGGCCGAGCGCACTGCGGAGCTCGCGCGTACGGCGTACGAGCTGGGGAGTACTACGTCGCTCGCGCTGCTCGAGAGCCAGCGCGTAGCATTGCTCGGCCGACAACATCGGATCGAGGTGCTCTTGGAGGCGGCACGTGCACGTGTCGAACTCGAGCGCGCGGCGGGCGCTTCTCTCGAGATGCTCGCGCGCGAGAACTCGCCGCCGGCGGACGTCGATGCTCACCCATGACGCGCATCCGCTGCCGCTGGCACGGCTCGCGGAGTCGTTCGGCACGCGGCTCCGAGAACGACCGCCTGACCTGGTAGCGATAAACTGCGGCAATGAAGACCCACCGCTTGACGGTCGCCGCCGCGATGGTGCTGGCGGCCGGATGCGCATCGCACAAATCAGTCAAAGGCTGCAACGCGGCTCCGCCCTCGGTTGGTCCGCCACAACCCGTCACCGTGGTGAGCTCGCTCGAACCGATCAAGGCCGAGTTCAACGCGCACGCGGACAAGCCACGGGTCGTGTTGCTCGTCTCGCCCGTGTGCGCGGAGTGCGTGCTCGGCGCGGAGGTAGTCCGGAAGTCGTTGCTCGATCGGTTCGCGCCGAGCGGCCTCCACGCGATCGTGGTGTGGGTGCCGATGCTGCCGCCCGACAGCGAAGCCGCTGCGCGAGAATCCTCCGGCATCTTCGCCGGGGCGAACGCGTCACAGTTCTACGATCCCGAGCGGCTTTCAGGCTGGGCGTACGAGCGCGAACAGTTCCCGCGGAAGTGGGACGAAGTGGACGCAGCGCTGCCTGCCGATCACTGGCTCCGCGAGTACCACGACAGCAAGCCTGATCCGGCGCCCGAGTGGGACGTCTACATGCTCTACAAGCCCGGCCGCCTTTGGGAGGATCACACACCGAAGCCCGACGCTTTCATTCGACACATCGGGCGAGGCGAGGATGGACAATCGCGCTACTGGCGCGACAGCTTCAACGCGCCGCCGACAACGGGCGATCTTGGTGACGCGATGGAACGGATGGGCTCCGACGTCTTAGGAGCTGCGCAAGCGATGAAGATCGAACTCCTCGGCTTTCCGGATTGCCCGAACACACCAGCGATGCGCGAGAACCTTAAGACGGCGCTGAAGTCGTTGGGGAGCGGTTTGGCATTCGACGAAGTCGATCAAGAGGCGCTCCCATCGAACGACTTGCGGCGAGGTTGGCCGACTCCGACCGTGCTCGTGAATAGCGCGGACCTCTTTGGCTTACCGCCGCCGTCTACGCCGGCGATGACATGCCGCTTGTACGCGGAGGGAGTGCCGAGCGCCGACGAGATCGCCTCACGGCTCCGCGCTGTGCTCGGCGAGCGATAGAGAGTAAGCGCGGACGGACCATGAATTTGACCCATAGCCTCGATTTTGGGGAGGCCGGAATCGAGACCATGTACGCCATGATCCGCCGACCGCCGCGTGTGCGCGCCTGAGCCGCTGGCTCAACACTTCAGCGCGACGACAGTCGCGAATGCCTTGAGCGTGTCACCAGGAGCCGGGAAGGACTCGAAGCGCGACACGAGGATCTCCCAACCGTCGAATTGGCGCACGAGTTCGTCACGCTCGAACAGGTAGTGGTGACGCGGGTCGAACATTTCGAGGTACGTCGTGCCCTCGACGAGCACGTTGACGATTGCGCGCCCGCCCGGCCGCACGGCATCGCGGATCTGAGTGAGGAGCGACAGTGCGCGCTCCTCATCGAGAAACATGAGTAGCCCGATCGACACCACCGTGTCGAACGTACCGTCGATCGTCCACGAAGCGAGATCGACTTCGAGTGCCTCGAGGGGAAGGTCGCGCGCCCCGGCCTCCGCTCGGATGCGCGCAATCGCGGTCGTGCTGGCATCCACGGCGATGACTCGGTGTCCTCGCTGCGCGGCTTCGATGCTGAAGTTGCCGAGGCCGCATCCGAGGTCGAGAACGTCGCCCTGGAGATATGGGAGCGCCAGAGTCTCGAACGGGTTCATTGCGAAGGCTCGCCCGGCGACCTGGCGTTGAAACTGCGCTTCGAAGAAGTCGATCGAGCGATTGGTAGACATGGTCAGAGCGGGCACGCGTCAGCGACCGCGCGTTTACTGTAGTGACCCGAAGACGAGGCGTCCCGGCGAAACGACGTGCGGCATTGCGATCATGGCTTCCGGCGCAGCATGCGGCAGAATAAGGGGCGTGAGCGCCCCGACCGTTGCAATCATCACGCCCGCACCTCCGGGCACACGCGGAGGCAATCGCGTCACAGCGCTTCGTTGG
>JANLUN010000422.1:0-2191 GCA_031363505.1 Planctomycetota bacterium
TTTGCATTCTTCTCCACGCGGTCTCATCGGCCAGCCTCGCGCCGGTCGGCTTCTTCGCTCCCTCCGGCCCGGCCAGCCTGATGGCGCCGTTCACGATGGTGCTCTGGGTCCTCGGCGTGAGTATCGTCCTCCGGCGCGGTATCCGGACCGCTGCCTAACAATCGCATGCAGCTGACCGCCCGCGGTCTGTGGCTTGCGTCCACGGTAGGCCGGCGGCCAGCCCGGCTTCGAACCGGCTTGGTTGGCTTCGCGGCGGGCCGCCGGGCGGTGTATGGTCGCCGCACGGCGGGCGGCAGCTGATGCGCCAGCCGTTGTACGGCATGAAGAGAAGGCGGAGGCGCGCAAGGTTGTTCGGATTCGGATGCGCTGTAGCCTAGGTGCTACCCCGACAGGAGATGAAGCGTGGCCAAGAATTCTCGAGCCGTCTCTGTTGCCGAGCTGGGTGAGAATCCAGGACGCGTCGTTCGCCGGGTTCGCGACTCCAAGCAACCCGTGATGGTTACAGAGCGTGGGCGGGCGCAGGCGGTGTTGCTCGGCGTGGATGCCTTCGAGCGCAATGAGCGAGAGCGTCAGATCTTGCATGAGCTTGCTCGCGGAGAGCGCGAGATTGCTTCGGGTCGCGGGTTCTCGCTGGAGAAGGTGCTCGCAGATGCGGACAAGGTCCTGGCTCGCGTTCGCAAGTGATCGTTCGCTTCACACTCGGTGGGCGCCGTCAATTTCTGGCTGCCGTCCGTTACATCGCCGAGCAGAATCCTCCCGCAGCAAGACGCTTTCGGGTTCGAGCGGAGAAGGGTCTTCGCCGGCTGGAGCGTTTCCCCGCCTCCGGCCGTCGCCTTCCGGAGTTTCCGGAGCTTCCTCATCGCGAGGTCATCGTTCGTCCCTACCGATTCTTCTACCGGGTTCGCGGCACCGTCGTCTGAGTGGTGGCCGTGTGGCACGGTGCGCAGCTTCCAAAGCGGCCAGCGCCCGGAGCACGCAGTACAACAAGGCAATGGAGCTGACGTCCCTTACGACGGCGCCGCGCGACCTGCTGATGGACTCCTAGGCGCGGTGCCGGTCGAGCGAGTTGCTTCCCAGGTCGGGCCGCAGCTCAGCGCCGAGCCGTTGGACGGCTTCGGAGAGGAGGTACCTCGATGGCCTCAATATCCGCCGCGGCCCCGCAGTTCCTCGTCGAACGGCTGGACGATGCACTGACCTTCTACGAGCAGCGCCTCGGCTTCTCACGCGACTTCGTCTATGCAAACTTCTACGCCAGCGTGTCCCGCGACGGTGCAGTCATTCACCTCAAGTGCGCTCCGAAGCTTCAGGCAGAGCGTGCGCACCGTAGGTCCGGAGAGCATCTCGACGCATATCTGGTGGTCTCCGGAGTTCGCGAGCTGCACGACGAGCTCGTCGGTCGCGGCGCCCCGGTCGTGAGGCCACTCGAGCAGCGGCCCTGGGGCGCGCGCGACTTCTACGTCGAGGATCCGGATGGGTATATCCTCTGCTTCTCGGAAGCCGTCCAACACCTATCAGTCCCCACCCCGTCAAGCGAAAAAGTGAATCTGTCCGGCGACGCGTCTCCGCGTCGTCGATGAAGTCGCGATCGCATGGTCCCCGGCGCGCGTCTCCGACTTCGTTTCGAGCGCTGGTGCGCGAGTCGTCGCGGACTCTGCACCCAACACCTATCGAGGCTCGCTGTCCGCCATGCGGAGCTGCGAGAGCGGTCGACTCTCGCGGCCTAGAAACACATCCGTGCCCTCATGCCGTCCCATTCAAGTCATCGACGTCGCTTGCGCGCGTTCGGTGTGACCGGGCTCGGGGGAGGGGCAGAGTCGCTCGTTGGACGACGGGCTCACCCGCTCGGCTCCTCACGAGTGCAAGAACGTCTCCGGCGCGAACACGGTTCCTCGCGCGAGGATGTAGTAGACGGCGCGACCGATCTTGTGGGCGAGGATGCTGAGCGCCTTGCCTTTGCCGTGCTTGCGCTGGAGCCGCGCGAGCCGCTTCTTGCCCGCCGACTCGTGGGCGCAGTTCACGAGCCGCGCGTACGAGGCGAAGTGCTGCACGCGCTCGAAGCGATTCACATCGTGGATCTCGTAGAGGATCGTCAGCGCCAGCACCTTGCCGATGCCGGGTACGGAGCGCAGCCGGTGGAACGCATCGACCTCGATGGACTTGCGCACCGCGGGATCGGGGAAGTGCTCGAGAA
>JANLUN010000459.1:0-16371 GCA_031363505.1 Planctomycetota bacterium
GGCTGCGCACGGGATCTCGGGCATGGACTTGATTCACGTCGAAGACGCCCTGGAGGCCGTGCGCGCGCTCGTTTGACGGCTCCCCCGCAAGACGCGCAGCGCGGGCCCTACGATGCTGTTTTTCCGCGTGGTGGGGCTTGACGACGCGCTTTCGAACCCCGATCCTCGCTCCCCGGATTTCCCAGTAGGACCGCATCCGACTGGGCCGACGCTCGCATGGAGGGGGTTTCTGCCCGTCCTGTGCCGGGCGCGGTGGCTTGCAGCGCGGATTCCGCAAATGAACAATCCTGCGCTGCCGGCTCAACCTCGAGACCCACACATCCGTTTGGAGAAACAAATGAATCGCAAGTTGCTTGGATCGCTCGCTCTCGTCTGCGTGTTTTCGCTGTCGGGATGCTTCACCGGCCCGAAGCGCCTTTCGCGCACCTGGGATGACTACACGAACAAGGCGTACGTCGAGAACACCTGGCTCACGGCCGCCCTCGAGAACGTGATCCCGGTCTATCCGATCGTCGGCATGTTCGCCGGCTTCGGCGACCTGTTCGTCAACGCCTACTACTTCTGGGGCAAGGACGCGTTCGGCGAAGGCAACACCGGCACGGCGTACATCCACGACAACCCGCAAGGCGCGGCGAAGTCGCTGACCGGCACCGGCTTCTAGTCTTCGGACGATCGAACCAAGCGGCCCGGTGTCTCGCGAGAGGCGCCGGGCCGCGTCGTTCGTGGACGTCACGAGCACGCCGCGGGACTCGCGCTCTCGAATGGGCTGAATTTTCGCGCGCGAGCCTGCTCCTCGGTCGCGAACGCCTCGAGGAGATGCGTCGCGCAGCGCGCGAGCCGCGCATCGGCCGCCGGAGCGAAGCGTCTGCCGCGCAGGACTCCCAGCCACGGCTTGCCGACGCGCACCGCGAACGCGGCGTTCGACTCTCCTTCCAGAGGCCGCGCGCCCTCCGCACGCAGGCGCTCGAGCTGGACGTAGGCTCGTCCGGGGTCGCGCGCGAGTCCGCCGCTGGAGGAGACCACGCGCTGCCACGGGTAGCGGCTCGTCAGCGGACAACTTGCGATCGCGCGTCCGGCAGCGCGCGCCGCACGTGGGCGGCCGCCGAGTGCCGCGAGCTCCTGGAACGTGCGCGTTTCACCGGCGGGGATCGACTCGGCGGCGACCCAATAGGGATTCGCCGGCGCTCTTTCGGGATCGTTCATGGCACGGGCGAGGACCGCGGCCACGGCGCGCGGTTTCAGACGAGGTCGGTTTCGCGTGCGCATCCGTCTCTGGCAGAATCTTCCGCCCCGAGCCCCCTCCGATGAGCCTGACGCGCCACCAATCTCGATCGACACCGCCGCAGCCGACGCTGCCCGCTCCCGGCACGGGGCGGCGCGTCCACGTCGTCACATTCGGCTGTCAGATGAACAAGTACGACTCGCTCCTCGCGGAAGGGCGCTTTCGGCGGCACGGCTACGAGATCACCGGCGCGCTCGAGGACGCGGACGTCGTCTTGTTCAACACGTGCTCGGTGCGCGACCACGCCGAGGAGCGCGCGTTCTCATGGGTGGGGGAGCTGAAGCGCGCCAAAGCTGCGCGCCCGGATCTCGTGATCGGCGTGATGGGATGCATGGCGCAGCGCATCGGCCAAGAGGTCTTCGCGCGCGCCGGACACGTCGACATCGTCGCGGGGACGCGACAGTTCCACCGCCTGCCCGAGCTCGTCGACGAAGTGTGCGCACGGCGTGCGGCGCATCCCCACGATCGTTCCGCGCGCCTCTTGGCGACGGAGATGGACGACCGCGTCGCGGTCGATCGCTCGGACGAGACGTACGACGGGGGCCTCAACGCCTGGCTCACCGTCATGCGCGGGTGCGATCTCAACTGCACGTTCTGCATCGTGCCGACGGTGCGTGGGCGCGTGATGAGCTATCCGATCGCGCACCTCGAGCGCGAAGCGCGCTGGCTCGTCTCGCAGGGCGCGCGCGTGATCACGCTCCTCGGTCAGACCGTCAACAGCTACGGCGAGGACTTCGCCGTGCCCGCGCCCGGTGAGCCGCGCGGTCGCGGCCGTCAGGGCCGTCCGGGCTTGGCGGACTTGCTCCACGCGTTGCAAGCGATCCACGGCCTGGCGCGCATCCGGCTGATCACACTGCATCCTTCGTACGTCACGCGCGCGCTCGCCGAAGCGATCCGCGACTGCGACAAGGTCGACCGGTACTTGCCGCTCCCGGCGCAGTCGGGATCCGATCGCATCCTGCGCGCGATGAAGCGCGGCTACACGCTCGATCTCTACCGTCGGCGCGCGGAGATGCTGCGCGAGATCGTTCCCGACATCGAGCTCGCGAGCGACTGGATCGTCGGCTTTCCGGGTGAGACGGAGGACGACTACCGCGCGAGCGAAGCGTTCCTCGCCGAGCAGGGCTTCGTCACGAACTACATCTTCAAGTACGACCCGCGCCCGACGACCGTCGCGGCCGAAGCGCTCGTCGACGACGTGCCCGCGGACGTCAAGAAGGACCGCAACCAGCGCTTGCTCGCGAAGGCCGAGGAGATCGGCCTCGCGCGGATGAGCGGCCACATAGGCGCGACGCGCAGCGTCTTCGTCGAGTCGGTGTCCGACCGTTACGAAGGTACTGTCGTCGGCCGCACGATCCACGGGTTACAGTTGAGCTTGCCGGGGAGTGCCGATCTGTGCGGGACGATTGTTTCGGTGGGAGTGCGTGGAGCAAGTGCGTTCAGTCTGAGCGGCGAGTTGGCCGCGACGCCCTCGAAGTAGACGGAACGTGCGGCACTGTGCGCGAGTGTCCGCAGCGGCGCTCATGCGTGCGCGTCGAACGGAAGGACGGCGCGTGATTCGGGTGCACCATTCCGCCCGCTCACGATCCATGGGGCATCTCGCGGCGATCTTCTCCGCGTCGCGTGCGCGCGTCGCGTGCGCGTGCATCGTGCTCTTCGCACTCGGGAGCTGCGGTTCGGACGCGTCGTTTCGGCAGCACTTCGACGCCCGCACGTGGCGCACCGGATGGGCGGTCACGACCTCGGAGCCGGAACGCTGGCTGCCCGCGGCGATCCTGGCCGGTGTCACGCCGCTCGCGTGGATCACGGACAAGGACGTCTCCGAGGATTCGACCACTCACCACCTCTTCAACACCGACACGCAGTACGGGGACGAGCTCGCACTTGCGTTCGGCGCGGTGCCGCTCGTGATCGGCGCCGTCGACGGCCTCTCGGGCGACGACGGACGCTTCCTCGCCGTGTCGACCGAGTCGCTGGCGTTGACGATGGCTTCGACGTACGCATTGAAGTACGCCGTCAATCGCCAGCGTCCGGGCGGACAGGGCGAAGACTCGTTTCCTTCCGGCCATACGGCCATGGCGTTCGCGGGCGCGACGCTCCTGCAACGGACGATCGCGGATCGCGCGGGTGAAGGATGGGGCGCGGCGGCCTACCTGCTGTACGTCCCGGCGAGCTACGTCGCGATCAGCCGTCTCGAAGGGGATCGACACTATCTGGCGGATGTCCTGTTCGGTGCGGCGCTGGGGATGTTCACCACGCATCTCGTCTATGACGCGCACTACGGCGATCCCGAGCACGATGGACTCTTCCCCTCGCGCTCGCGGCTGTCGATGAGCGTGTTTCCGACGTTCGACGACGGCAGCGTGGGCGTCGGGCTGGCCGTGTCGTTCTGAGTACGCGCGTCAGTGCGCGAGAACGATGAGCTCGAGCGCGCGTCCCTTCGAGCGGTCGAAGCCCCGTTCGCGCGCGATCTCGCGCCACGAGCCGCTCGGCGCGGACGAGAGTGCGCCGTCGAGCTCGCTCTCCGGGAGCACGAGCACGCGCGGCGCGCCGCCGTTCATCCACGCGCGCACGGCATCGAAGTCCGGCAACCGAGTCATGCGCCGCGTGCCGACATAGAAATCCAGGCTCGGCTCGTGGTAGCGGAACGTCGCGATCGGTACGGACGGCTCGACTTGGGCCGCGATCGCGCGTGCCGTGCGCTCGCCGGGTTTCGTCTGCTCGAGCTGGCCGATGACCGCGGCGCCGACCCAGATCCACGCTGCGACGGTGCCTGCCGCGAGAGTCCCCGCGGCCTGCCACCAACGGTGGTGTGCGCCGAGTGCCAAGGCGATCGCGCCCGTCCCGACCCACACGAACGTCGCAACGAGGAGCGCGTTCCGCGCCTCGGGGATTCCGAGCCTTGCGGGTGCGAGCCAGCACGCCACGGCGACGGCGACCATCACTGCGGCGTGAAGCCATGCACCGCGCGTGAGCCACGCGCGCTCACTCGGTTGGAGTTCGCCGCGCGTCGCGCGTTTCAAGTGCACGGCCATCGCGAGCGCCAGGCCCGGCCAGGCCGGGAGAATGTAGTGAGGCAGCTTGGTCGCTACGAGCGACAGGATCGCGACGCACGGCAGGATCCAACCCAGGAGCACGGCGCGCGGCCACGGCGGCAACGACTGCGGACTCCACAGGGTCGCCGCACCACCGAGCAAGAACGGAGTCCACGGGAAGAGCCCCAGCACGATCACCGGAAGGTAGAACGGCAACGAGATGAGGAATCCGCCGCCGTGGCCCTCCATCGGCTGCGTCGCACGGTCGACGACGTGGTGCCCGATGCCGAGTCGAGCGAAGTCACCGCCGGTTGCGACGTTGGCCGGGATCGCCCACGCCAAGAAGATGGCGCACGCGATCGCTGTCGCGATCCCGTGGGAGCCCATGCGCCCGTGAATCGGCGCACGAATGCTTCGGCGCGCGATCCAGCGCGTGGTGATCCAGGCTGCCACGGGCAGCAGTGCGATCGGACCCTTGGTCAGGAGTCCCAACCCGAGCGCGCACGAGAGGAGCAGAACGTCCCGTACGCGCGCGGGCTGCGACAAGAGCTGCATGCCCCGCCACGTTGCGATCGTCGTGAACAGCACGAGCAGCGCATCGGTCGTGCTGATCGTGCCCTCGACGAGCGCGAGAGGAGAGAGCACGAACATGAGCTGCGCGGTGCGACCCGTGCGCGCGTCGAAGAGCTCGCGCCCGATGCGGTGGACGACGTAGCCCGTCGCGGCGAGCGCGATGGGGGACGCAGCACGCGCCGCCCATGCGGTCGCGCCGAAGAGCTTCATGGCGCTCGCCATCAGCCAATACGCGAAGATCGGCTTGTCCGCGCGAAGCTCGCCTTCGAACGTCGGGTAGAGCCAGTTGTGGCTCGCGAGCATTTCGAGTGCGGCTCGCGCGAAGCGCGGTTCGTCGCGATCGAAGAGCGAGCTCCGCGTCGTCAGCCAGGCCGCCAGTGCCCAAGTGCCGATCGCGATGGCGATGGCACCCAGCTCCGGACGGCGGTCGAGCCTCGTTCGATCCATATTGACGCGCTGCAACTAGGTCGAATCGTCGCTCGCGGCGACTCGCGCGTCGACGTCACCGGACGAAAGCACCTAGGGGTGCAAGCTCGGCGGGCTCCTATGCTAGCCCCGTGAGCGGGCCCGGTGTTCGCGTACCACGTGTCGAAGCCCGCGCGCTAGGCCGCGCGGCGCACCTCAGCGCGAATCGCGTTCGGGATCGAACCGCGTGCCGCCGAAGCGGTATGCCCACGCCATTCCGTCCGGTTGGTTGCCGACGTCGAAGTGGCCCGTGACGGCGAACTTATCGAGGTCGACGATCGCGATCTTCTTGGCGTTGTGCAGCGCCACGAATGCGAAGCGTCCGCGCGGATCGACGAGCACGCCGACGGGCACGGGGTTCGTCGCGTTCGGATCGGGGGCGGCATTTGGATCGGCGGGAGCGACGCGCTCCATCGCGATCCGTCCGATCTCGCGCTGCTCGCGCGCGTCGAAAAGCGCGAGCTCACCCGACGCCGCGCACGACACGATCACGCGTTTGCCGTCGGGCGTGAACTTCAGGCGGATCGGCACCGGCCCGCACGCGATCTCGCCCTTCTTCTCGAGCGACTCTGCGTCGAGGATCACGATCTTGTGATCGTCGTTGTGTCCGACCCAGACTTCGCGTCCATCCGGCGACACGTCGATCGCCTCCGGGCCGTTGCCGGTCGGGACGACCTTGAGCAACTCGCCGCTGTCCAAGTCGATCACGCTCACCGAGCCGGACCTGATGTTCGCGGTGAAGGCGCGCTTGCCGTCGGGGGTGATGTCGACCATGTGCGACGTCTCCGCGCCGGTGTCGAACGTGCGCACGACCTTCCGCTTGCGCAGATCGACTTCGAGGAGCGCGCGGCTCGTTTCACTCGTGACGAGCACCGTGCTGCGCCGGTCGAGGAAGACGATGCCGTGCGGCCTTTGATGGGGGGAGAGATCGATCGTGTCGACGATGCGGCGATCGACGAGATCGAAGATCGACAGCGTGTTGCCAGGAGTCTGGTCGCCGTAGTCGCACACGACGATCTGGCGTCCACTGTTCGACGCCGCGGCTTCATGCGGCCCGCGGCCCGTCGGCGCGCTGTCCTTCACGTGGCCTGAGTTCGGCTCGACGATGTAGATCGTCGCGTCGGCCTTGTTGAGCACCGCCAGGTAGCTTCCAGGACGCGCCGATGCGCCACCGTCGTTGGTGGACGCGCATGCGGTGCAGAGTGCGAGCGTGAGCCAGAGTCGCTTCATCGAGATCTCCCCGTTGGACGCACCCTCGGCGCGAAGGTGTGCGCGTCACCGTACCGGCGGGTTCGTAAGCGCGCGCCACGCGGCGTGTAAGCGTTCGACCTCGTCGACGAACCCCGCGTGCTTCGGTTGCCAACCGAGCCGGCGCACGGCCTTGCTCGAGTCGACGTGCTGATCGAATCCCAGACACTCCGCGAACCCGCCGAGCTTCTTCGTCGCGTCCGCGATGCTCGACTTCACGACGCGACCTTGCGCGCCCGCCGCGCGGCTCGCCGCCGTCGCGCACGCGAGCACCGTCGATCGGCTGCGGTCCGTGGCATTGAAGACTTCGCCGCGACAGCCGGATTCGGCGGCGCTCAGATAGAGATCCGCGAGATCGTCGACGTGGATCATCGCCCAGTGCTGCGCGCCGTCGCCGACGATCTCCGCCGCGCCGCTGCCTGTCGCCGTTTCGAACCAGCGGCCTGTTAGACTGCCGCTGCCGCCGTACACGCATCCCGGGCGGATCACGATCGTGCGCAGGTGTTCGCTGTTCGCGCCGAGCACGCGCTCTTCGGTTCTCGCTCGCGCGGTCACGAGCGCCGGCGGCCGCAGCTCCGTCGTCTCGTCCGCGCACTCCGCGCCCGTGTCGCCGTACACCCACACGCCGCTCGTGTAGACGACGGTGAGCGCGGCGCCCGGACGGCCGCGGCCTCCGAGAAAATGCTCCACGACCTCGCGGTCGAGCTCGAGGAAGCGCGCCGAATACTCGGCCCCGCAGTGCACGATCGCGGCCGCGGAGCGCGCGCGCGGGAGCCACGCGTCCGGCGCATCCATCGAGCCGACCACGGGCTCGATCTCGCGTCTTTCGAGAAGCGCGGTCTTCTCCTTCGATCGCGTCAGCCCGATGACGTGGTGCCCCGCGCGCGCGAACGCGGATGCGACGGCGGAGCCGATGAAACCAGTCGCGCCTGTGACGAACACTTTCATGGAGTTCCTTTGCGGCTCAGAACCGCACCACCAGCGCGAGACCGACCGCGGATTGCGTCGAATCCTCGGAGACGTCCGCCCACGTCCACAGTAATTCGGGCGAGAGCGCGACGTGCGAGCCGACGCGCACCTCGAGCCCTAGTCCGCCGTACACGCCCAGGCCATCGTCGTTGATCGCGGTGAAATTATCTCCGTTGTCGTTGCGCCACAGCGCGCCACCGCGCGCGTACGCGACGAGGTGTTCGTGGAGTCCGCGCCAGCCGAGTCGACCGCCGACCATCAGGTTCCACGTCTCGAGATCCCCCGTGTTGCCCGACACGGTCGCTTCATGCCGCGAGTAGAGGATCTGCGCCTCGGCCGCGCTTCCGAATTCGTCGCCCCACCACCACGCGCCGGCGCAGTACGAGAACGCTTCGTCGCGATCGCCCTCGATGTCGGATGCAGCGAATCGGGTGTCGATGTCGTAGAGCCCGATCGAGATCCAGCGCTCGTCCGGCGGCCGGCTCGCCATCGACGGAATCGCGCGCTCGTCGCCAGGCGGCGCGGCGTGGCTTGCGAGGCTCGGAAGACTCGCGAGCACCGCGAGACACGGACTCGCGATCATCGCGAGGAATGCGCGCGCACTGTGCCGCGCGCGCTCACCGCAAGAGATCCGCGACGACCGAGCGTTCCATCTCGAGCTCTTTCACCGTCGCCGCGATCTTCTCCTTGAGGAACGCGTCGAGCTTCAGGCCCTGGATGATCTCCCAGTTGCCGCGACCATCGCTCGCCACCGGGAAGGAGCTGATGAGCCCTTCGGTCACGCCGTAGCTGCCGTCGCTGACGACGGCGACCGAGCGCCACTGCCCTTTAGGACTCGGCCGCACGAGGTCTCGGACGTGGTCGATCAGCGCATTCGCGGCCGAGGCCGCGCTCGACGCGCCGCGCGCCGCGATGATCGCCGCCCCGCGTTGCTGCACGATCTTGAGGAAGTCGCCCTTGAGCCACGCGTCGTCGCGGATCACGTCGGCGGCGGACTTGCCGTTGATCGTCGTGTTGACGAAGTCGGGGACTTGCGTCGCCGAGTGATTGCCCCAGATCAGCGTGTTCTGCACGGCGGTCGTCGCCACCTTCGCGCGCTGCGCCAGCTGCGACTGCGCGCGATTTTGGTCAAGGCGCGTCATCGCTGAGAAGCGCTCTTTCGGAACGTCGCGCGCCGACGACATCGCGATCAAGCAGTTCGTGTTGCACGGGTTGCCGACGACGGCCACGCGGACGTCGGAGGCCGCACCGTCGTTGATCGCACGACCCTGGCCCGTGAAGATCGGACCGTTGATCTTGATGAGATCGTTGCGCTCCATGCCCGGTCCGCGCGGACGGCTGCCGATCAGGAGCGCCCAGTTGCAGTCCTTGAAGCCCTCCTTGACGTCGCTCGTCAGCACCATCCCGGCGAGCAGCGGGAAGGCGCAGTCGTCGAGCTCCATCGCGACCCCTTTGAGCGCCTGCATGGCCTTCTCGTCGGGGATCTCGATCATCTGCAAGATCACCGGCTGATCGGGGCCGAACATTTCGCCGGCGGCGATGCGAGGGACGAGCGCGTAGCCGATTTGACCGGCGGCGCCGGTGATGCTGACACGGATGGGAGCCTTGGTCATCGCGATCGGGAGCCCCGTGTGGAGCGGTGAGGGCTTGGTGGGCCTTGGAAAACGGAAAGGTCAGAAAATGGGCCGGACAGTTTGCCTCTCGCTCGCGCTGCAAGGGAAGGCCGAGCCAGGGAATCCAATCGCTCCGATCACTTCGCGCCGCGGAACATCGAGCACGCGCGGGCTCCCGCCTTCCCGCCGAAGTATCCTAATGAGGCTGGACCCGCGGGGCATTCCGAGTGGACATGCCCCCGGCCGGGTCACGGCGCGCACGGCGCGCCAGAGGCCAATTTGAAGACCATGACCCGAGGCAGCGCCGCCACTCTCGACGAGACCCAGCTCGCGACCCTGCTGCACGAGCTAGGGCAAGCGGCCGGCGAATACCGCTTCGAGGTCGCGCCGAATCCGTGTGTCGGCGCCGCCGTGATCGCGAACGGCGTCGTGATCGCGCGCGCGTTTCACGAATATTGGGGCGGACCGCACGCCGAGGTGCGTGCGCTCGAAGCCGCGCGCGCGAGCGGAGTTCCCGCCACCCAATGGACCACTTTGGTCGTCACGCTCGAGCCTTGCTCGAGTCAAGGGAAGACGCCTCCGTGCACCGACGCGATCCTCGCGAGTGGCATCCGCCACGTCGTCGTGGGCAGCCTCGATCCGGATCCGCGCCACCGTGGGACGGGGCTGGACGTGCTTCGTGCCGCGGGCATCGAAGTACAGCTCGTCGACCGCGCGTCGCCGCTGATGGAGGTCGCGCCGCACTTCCTGGCCTGGACGGACGCCGACCGATTGCGCCGCCCGCACCCGTGGGCGATCGCGAAATGGGCCCAAACACGGACGGGCCAGCTGATGCCACCGCTCGAAGTGGGCGGCGGCCGCTGGATCTCCGGCCCGGAAGCGCTGCGCGAAGTCCAAGTGCTGCGCGGACGCGTCGACGCCATCGTGACCGGCGTTGGCACCGTGCTCGCCGACAACCCGCGCTTCACCGTCCGTCCTCCCGGCGATCCGTCGCGTCCGCCGCTGCGCATCGTGCTCGACAGCTGGCTGCGCACTCCGACGGACGCCGCGCTCTTCCATCCTCCGGGCGCCGGCGAAGGCGCGGGAGCCGTGCACGTGCTGTGCATGGGCGGTGCCGATCCGACGCGCCACCGCGCGCTGCTCGACATCGGCGCGCAGGTGCACCCGTTCCACGTCGCGACCGACGACGGCGTCTCTCTGCGCGACGCGCAGACCTGGATGTGGGAGCTCGGCATCCGGCGCGTGCTCCTCGAAGGGGGTCCGCGACTTCTGACGCACTACCTGCGCTCGGGATTCGTCGACCAAGTGCGCGTGTACAGCGCGTCCGTCAACGGCGGGCGCGGCCCGTCGATGGGCCTGGAGCTCGCGCAGCTGAAGTTGAAAGGCCGATTGGACCGCGAGTGGGGAAACGACGCGGTTCTCGAGGGCTTCGTCGGCTGACGACCGGCGCTCCGGCGACCGCCGCCGTGGGAATCGCCGGCGGACGTGACGACGGTCCTCCGCGGTCGTGCGCTCCATCACGCCGGCTCTGGCCCGCGCACGCATGCTGAACTACAAGTGAACGGCATGCCTCGGCTCACCCGGTCCGTCTTCACAGCGAGCGCGTGGTGTGCTCTCTTCGCCGTCGCGCTCCTGCTCGCGTGCCACTCTCGGCCTCCCGTGCGCGTGGATCCTGTCGGCCAGGCCGCTGCGCTGGCCATGGAGAACGCGCAAGCCGCGCTGCGCGCCTCGGAGCGGCCGTCGCGCGCCGCCGAACGCGAGCGTGCGCGCGAGTGGGCGGAGGAAGCTCTGAGAGAGTCGCCCGGATGGGTCGCACCGCGGCGCTTGCTCGACGACCTCTTGCGTGAAGATCTGCGTGGGCTCGAAGCCTTGTCGGTGCATCGCGCGGCGCTCGGGCGGCGCGGCGAGCTTTCGAACGAGGAGTTCGCGGCGGAGGCGTACCTCGCCGGCCGCCTGGAAGGACGCGACGGCGACGAACGCTTCGAGCAGGCGGCATCGATCGATCCCGCGCTCGCGTGGGCGCAACACGGCCTCGCGTTCGCGGCGAACACACGCGGCGACCGGCGTGGTGCGGTCGCGCTCGCGCGCAGTGCTCTGGCGCGTGCGCGCGATCCGTGGGAGCGCTCGTTCTTCACGTCGTCGCTGGCGCGCTTCCTCGTCGGCGCCGGCGCGCGCGACAAGGCGCTCGAGGCGCTCGCGGAGCGGCTGTCGCAGAGCGATGTCAGCCGGACGGACCGCGTGTGGCTCAGCGTCGAGGCCGCGTGCATCGGACTCGAGGACCCCGAGCTGTCGCGCCGCTCGACGAGCTACGCGCGCGGGCTCGAGCTCTTGCGCGAGATGGACCTGACCGAGGGCGAGGTCGGCCGACTCGTGCTCCGCATGCGCGTCGCAGGTTCCATCGAGGATCCCGACGCGCAGGCGCTCGTGCTCGCGCTCGCCGTCGGACAGAGTCCCGCGCGCGATCGCGCACGTGCCGAGCTGATGCTCGAGGCGGGATCCGCGCCGCTCGCGATGGGACTCCTCGAGCGCGCACTCGCGGAAGAAGGCCGGCCGATTCCTGCGGGACCTCTGGCGCGATCGGCCAGGTTCGCCGCGCAGCAGTTCGGGCCCGCGGTCGAGCGTTGGCTGTCCGAGCTGCCGCCGCGCCTGAAGAGCGCGGACGGAATGCCGGCCGATGCACGCCTCGCGCGCGTCGTCGGCGCGGCGCGTGCTCTGCAAACGGATGGAGCGGAGAGCGCGCGCGCCGACGAGCGCGTCCATCACCGCTCCGACGAGCTCTACGAGCTGGGCGATGCACTCGTCGCGGCCGGTTGGTTTCGCGAGGCGCGCTCCGTCGCGGTCGCGCTGGCGACCGTCGATCTCGACCGGGCGCTGCACCTCGAATCGCGCGCGCTCGCGGGACAGGAATTGATCGACGGCCTCGGCCGACTCGCGCGCCGGATGGATCTCGACCGCGGCATCACGACGCCGCTGCTCTCGGACTCCATCGATCTGGCGCGACTGCTCCGCTCCGGAGAACCGCTGTCGCCCGACGATGCGCTGGAGCCGGCGAACAAGCTCACGGACTTGCGCGATCTTCTCGCCGCGACCGGACCGCTGTTCGCGCGCGCCAACGTGTTCCTCGGAGGCGATACGGATGCGAAGCGCGTCTCGTCGACGCTCGCCGATTCGGCGCGCATCGAATACGGTCCGGTGGCCGAGATCGCGCATCCGGGGCCGTGGTTTTCCGCGGCGGACGAACGAGAGGGACTCGGTAAAACGGGCGACGCGGTTCCGGGCCTCGCGGCAGAGATGGATCGACTCGGTCGATTCGCGCTGTTCGGCGAGCTCGCGGGCAGCGGCGGTCCCGACGGCACGATCTTGCCGCGCCTTCTCATCGAACACCGCAGCGGATCGCATCTCGGAGTCGCGTGGTCGGGCACGATCGCGTGGTGCGAAGGCGCGGACTTGCTGAGCCGTGCCGCGCGCCGCGGGGCTCACATCAGTGCCGCGGCGCTGCACGAAGGTTATTGGGTGGACGTCGGCGCGGTGCGCGCCGAGTACGCGCAGTGGGAGGAGCTACGTCGCGACTTCTCTGGACTGGATTCACGCGCGCGTGTCGAGCGGGTTCTCGCGGAGCGAGGCTTCACGGTGTCGACGGCCGACTCCGCGTCCGCGCGGCGCGAGCGCACGCGGACCGGCGCGCTCTTGCGCGAAGGCGCGCGCGTGCGGCTCGCGGTGCTGCGCGATCGCGGATCCGCGAAAGAGCTCGGCTCCGTCGAGCTCGAGGAGTTCCTGCAAGTCACCGCCACGCACGAAGAAGGACACCTGTGCGACCGCGCGCGCTTCCTGCCGCTGTCGAAGAATCTCGTCGCCGTGATGGGATTCCTGCTCGATTGCGGCTTCTCGCCGGCGGCGGTCGGCGAGACGCTCGAGTACCGCGCGCAGCTCGTCGCGTTGTGCGACGCACCCGACGCGCGGATTCCGCTCGCGCAGATCCTCGACGCGGTCGAGGACGGTCCGGGCGGAGTGACGGCGCACGCGGCGGGCTACGCGCGCTTGCTCGACGACCTGCTCGACGTACTGGATCGACGGGTCAGTACAGATGCGGACGGCGGGTTGAACATCGACGCCGGACGCACGCTGGCGCACCAGCTGCACCACATGTCGCCGGAATTGGTGAAGTCCGTGGCACTGGAGCTCGCCTCGAAGAAGCGTATCGTCCGATAACGCACGCGCATGTCCCTCGACCCGCAGGAGATCCTCCTCGGCCGCCAACCGATCCTCGACCGCACGGAGGATCTGTACGGATTCGAGCTCTTGTTCCGCAGCCTCGCAAACGGAACGCGTGCGTCTCTCGGCATCGATGCACCGTCGACGTCGGCCGTCATCCTGAACGCGTTCTCCGAGCTCGGACTGCAGCGCGTGCTCGGCCGTCACAAGGGTTTCATCAACCTCACGGCCGAGGACATCTTGAGCGACATGACCGAGCTCCTGCCGAAGGATCAGGTCGTGCTCGAGATCCTCGAAACCGTTCAAGTCGACGACCAGATCGTCCGGCGCTGCGCGGAATTGAAGCACATGGGCTTCGGTCTCGCGCTCGACGACGTGACGGACATGGAGCTCGTGAACCCGGCGCTGCTCGCGATCGTCGACGTCGTGAAGCTCGACGTGCTCGCGATCGAACCCGCGAAGCTGCCGAACATCGTCAAGTACCTCGCGCGCCACGACGTCGACATCCTGGCCGAGAAAGTCGAGGACCGCGCGCAATTCGAGCGCAGCTTGGAGCTCGGCTGCGATCTCTTCCAAGGCTATTACTTCGCGCGGCCGCAGATCCTGTCGGGCAAGCGCGTGCCGCCGTCGACGATCAGCCTCCTGCGCCTCCTGACGCTCGTGTCGAGCGACGCCGACACGATCGAACTCACGGACGGGATCAAGCGCGAGCCGCACCTCGCGTACAACTTGCTGCGCATGGTGAACTCCGTCGTGGTCGGATTGCCGCACCGCATCGGATCGCTGCGCCACTGCATCCTGCTGCTCGGCCGCCGCCAGATCCAACGGTTCGTGCAGCTCCTTGTGTACAGCTCGCTGCACGGCACCGGCCACGCCGGACGCCCGTTGATGCACCTCGCAGCGACGCGCGGCAAGCTGCTCGAGCTGATCGCCGTGCGCGAGCGACCGGACGACGAGGAGTATCAAGAGCGCGCGTTCATGACGGGCATCCTGTCGCTGCTCGACACGCTGCTCGCCGTGCCGTTCGCGGAGATCTCGCGCTCGCTCAACCTGGAGCATGTCATCGAGGAGGCGCTCGTGCTGCGCCGCGGTGATCTCGGACGGCTGCTTCTCGTCGCGGAGCGACTCGAGGACGGGGACGACGCGCAGCTTTCGAGTTTGATTCGCGAAGTAAAGGGGCTCGATCGCGCGGCGCTCAACGCCGCGGAAGTCGAAGCGATCGGTTGGGCGAGCGCGGTGTGCGAGCCGACGCAGGGCTGACGCGCGCCGCGCTGCGTTCTCGCCCGCAGCGCTCGTGGCACGTGTAGCACGTGCAGCGGACGCGTCGCCTCGCGCTCGAGACTCCGCGATGAATCGAGCGACTTTTCGAGTGCCGTGTTACGCGCCGAATCGAACGAAGCACGGTTTGCGCGCGCACACAGGGCGCCCGTAGAATCCGTCGGACACACCTGTGTGTCGTGTGACACGCGGCAGAAAGCCGGACGTGTCGTCCTACAGCGCGGAACGCTTCCAATGTCGAATCGATTCTTGGTGTTCGCGTTTCCCGCGCTGTTCTGCGCGCTCGCGTCGCTCGCGGGAGCACAGGCTCATCCCGAGTTCGTCGTGGCGCGCGACGCGTCCAACAAGCTCGTCGTGAAGTTCGACGCCGAGAAACCGTATCCGCTGCCGTCTTCGCGGCTCGACGGCATAGATGGATACGCGGACGCGATGCCGGGCTTCCTGTCGGCGTTCGTCGTTCCGAAAGGCGAGAGCGTCTTCCCGCTCGACGTGAAATCGGATCTCGAGTTCGTGCTGCTCGGCGCGGACGACGGCCTCCGCGTCCTGAACGATCACGGCACCGGCCCGATGCAGACCGGTGAGGTGTTCCGCCTAGGCAACCCGCCGTTCGACTCGCACCCCGTGTGGCACATCGCGGCGGACGCTTCGAAGAAGAGCTACGCGATGAAGATGCAGGTGCGCGACCGTTCGGGTCGCTACCAACCGAGCGAGGTGTTCACCGCCAAGTTCGCACCCGACGACGCGACGCAGGTGTACGTGTGTCCGATGCGGTGTCAGCTCGGCAAGCAGTACACGGAGCCGGGCGCATGCCCCGTGTGCGAGATGCGGCTCAAGCTGTACAGCGGTCGCAATTATCGCGTGAACGTGACGCCGCGGACGAAGGCGCGCGAGAACGAAGTGCCCGGCATCCACGCGAAGATCCCGACGCCGCTCGACTTCGAGATCACCGCGCCGGACGGCAGCCGGGTCAACGACCTCGAGATCGTCCACGAGAAGCTCGTGCACCTCTTGATGGTGAGCGAAGACCTGTCGTGGTTCGCGCACGAGCATCCTGAGCTGCAACCCGATGGCAAGTTCACGCTGACGTTCGCGTTTCCGCACGGCGGAAAGTTCGTGCTCTACAACGACTTCACGCCGAGGCGCGCCGGGATGCAGGTCGTGCCGGTCGAGCTCGATGTCGTCGGCGAGAAGGCGGCGCCGGTTGCGTTGAAGCCGAGCGCGGATCGCACGACGAACGTCGACGGCTACACGGCCAAGCTCACGGCCGCGTCACCGCTCACGTCGCTGCGCTCTCAGGATCTGCGGGTGAACATCTCGCGCGACGGAAAACCGGTGAACGATCTCGAGCCGTTCCTGGGCGCGCTCGGTCACCTGATCGTGATCAGTGAGGACCTCAAGCACTTCGTGCACAGTCATCCGCTTCCGCCCGCGAAGAGCGCCGGTGAGTCGGCGAACTCGCACGGCGGACCGGACGTCGTGTTCTCCGCGCAGTTCCCAGCGCCGGGCGTCTACAAAGCGTGGAGCCAGTTCCAGCACAGGGGCCACGTGATCACGGCACCGTTCGTGATCGAGGTCGTGTCGATGCTGGGGCAACCCGTTGCGCAACCGGGCGCGGTTCCGGCAGCCGGCGGCGACCGCTGAGGCGCTGAGAGCAGGTGCAGTCTGCGGAGCTGGAAGCGGATAGACTTCCCTAAAT
>JANLUN010000833.1:0-3304 GCA_031363505.1 Planctomycetota bacterium
CACGCTGCCGCCCGCGACGGCGCAACCGAGGTACACAGTTTCCATCGTCCAGCTCATCGAGCGATCTCCCTCGTCCGCGTTCTCACACGAACATGCGCGCGGAGAGAGGGTACTCGGCGCGGAGCCCGCGATTCAATGACACGGCGAGCGCAGGGCGACGCGGCGAGTGCAAGTGGCACGCGCTCAGCGCGGCTCGGCGGGCTTCGCGCGCAGCGCGAAGTGCTCGACCGACGAAGCGAGCCACGCGAGCTTGCGCGGGCGCTCGTTCGCGTCGCGCAAATCGAGGCGCACACCGGTCCACTCCGCGTCCGCCGGCGCTTCGCTCGCGCCCAGCGCGCGCGCGGCGATCTTCAGCGGACCCTTTTCGAGACTCTCCGCGATCTCGCGCGCCAGTGCCCGCTCGCCCGGCTCCTCGCCGGTGATGATCCAGAGCGTGCCTGATTGCAGCTGCGAATTGAGTTGCGTCGGCAGTTGCGCGGTGAAGCGCACGGCATGCGCCTCGAATCGACCATAGAACGTGTGCGTTGGATCGCCGGGCTTCACCTCGATCGAGTGCGCGACGCGCACGGTGTCCTGGCGGTACCAGTCGACGTACTCCTGCGCGATCGCGAAATCGGCGGGCTCGGGGATGCGCAGAGAGAAACGCGCCGGTCCACCGGAACGATGGGTGACGTCCACTTGCACGCCTTCGGCTTCGACCGCGATTTTGAGCTCGACGACCGCATCGCCGATCGCGAGCTCGTCGAGCCGCATCGCTCGGCGGTCGACGCGGCCAGCGGGCGCATCGCGCGTGCTCGGGGGGAGGCTCGGCGCGAGCACCACGCCGTCCGGCAATCGGCCCGTGCGTCCGCCGGGTGCGAGGGGACTGCCCGCGGGCGCTCCCGGGAGAAAACACGGCAGCAACGCGGCCAGCCAGCCGGGCGTCGCGGCGCAGACTTCGAGCTCACGCCACGCGTCGTCCCAGCGCTCTTGCTCGAGTGCCAGCAGCGCGAGCTCGCCGCGGCGCACCGGGTCGGGCGTGCTCGCGCGCGACTCGGCGTCGACGAGCGCCGCCCAACGCGTCCACGTTCCGGGTTGATTCCACGCGTCCGCCGGCGGTCCGGGCACACGGCCGGGGGCGCCGAGCGCGGCCGGGAGATCGATCGGTTTCGCATCGGGAGCGAGGGACTCGAGCGCACGCGCGACCGCGCCGATTGGAAGCTCGATCGAGAGTCGTTCGACGAGCGTTGCATCCGACGTCCCTTGTCGCGGGGGTTGGAGGGCGGCGATCGCGAACACGCACGTCAGGCTCCCGCTCCACATCGTGACCCAAGGCTCGGGCGCCTCGTCGAGTGTGTCAAGCCGCGGTGCGCAGGGTCGCATCGCGTTCCTCGCTCTTGAGCCGAGGAGTCCGGTCGGCGAGGATCTGCAGCTCCCACCGAGGCCACCGCCGTGATCGACAAGGACCTACTGCAAATCCTCGCCTGCCCCGAGAGCCACCAGCCGCTCGAGGAAGCGAGCGCGGCGCTGCTCTCGCGCATCAACGACAAGATTCGCGCGAACGCAGCGCGCAACAAGTCCGGCGCGGCGGTCAAGGAGCCGCTCGAGGGCGGGCTCGTGCGGCAGGACGGCCAGATCGTCTATCCGATTCGCGACGGGATCCCGGTGCTGCTCATCGACGAAGGCATCCCCGTCTAGCCTGCGACGCGCGGCCATGCTCTGGCAGCACGCCCAGCATCCGGGACGGCGCGTGCGCCTCGCGTACTGCCTCAATGTGCACGCCGCCGAGACGCTCGACGAGGTGCGCGCCGGCATCACCGACATCACGCTGCCGCTGCGCGATCGTCTGACGCGCGGCTCGGAGCCGTTCGGTGTGGGGCTCTACTTGTCCGGCGCGGTCGCGCACGCGCTCGCTGCCCCGACGGGTGAGCGCGAGTTGGACGACTTCGCGCGGTTCCTCGCGCGCGAGAGGCTCGATCCGTTCACGTACAACGCGTTCCCGTTCGGCGGATTCCACGGCGAGAGTCTCAAAGAGCGCGTGTTCGAACCGACGTGGATGGACGAACGCCGCGTGGCGTTCACGCGCGACGTCGCGCACGTCGCCGCTCACGTTGCGCGTGTCGTCGGCGGACTCGCGCACCCCGCGCACGTTTCGATCAGCACGCACAGCGGCGCGTTCGGGCGTGCCATACGCGACGATGCCGACCTGACGCGCTGCGCGGCGAACTTGTGGCGCGCGGCAGGCCACCTCTCTCTCATGGAGAGCAGGACGGGGGTGCGCCTCGTGCTCGCGGTCGAAGCCGAGCCGCGCGCGACCGCGGGCGACAACGCGATGCTGGAGCGCTTTCTCGAGCGCGTGTCCTCGTTGTTCGCGGGCACACCGCAGGGCGGCCGATGGACCGCGCGGGAGACCGAGCGTTACCTCGGCACGTGTCTCGATACCTGCCATTCGGCGGTGGAGTTCGAGACGCCGACGGATGCGCTCGCGCTGTGCAGCGCTCGGGGACCGATCGGAAAGATCCAGTTCTCGAGTGCGCTCGCGCTCCGTTCTCCACGCGACGACGAGAGCGGCGTCGCGGAGCTCCTGTCATGCGACGAACCGCGCTATCTCCACCAGGTCACGGGCCGCGGGCTGAACGGCCGCGTCGAGGTCGACGACCTGCCACAGCTCGCTCGGGCCCTCGCGAGTCCGGCGGACCGCGCGCGCTGGGAGAGCTGCGACGAATGGCGCTGTCACTTCCACGTGCCGGTCGATCTCGAGCGCTCGGGTGGACTCGCGACGACGCGCGCACACGCCGACGCAATCCTCTCGGAAGCGTTGGCGCGTCCGGCCTCGTGGGGCACGGACGAGCTGCACGTCGAGATCGAGACGTACACCTGGGACGTGCTCCCCGGGCGCACACGCACCCCGCGGGAGCTCGTCGACGGTCTGGAGCGCGAGTACCGTCACGTGATCGGGGTGCTGGAGCGAGCCCACTGGGCACGGGTCTGACCGCGGCACCCGGTCCGTTGACAGCTCTCGGGCGCGCCAGTAATGTTCCGCGGCCAATTCCGCGGCGACTAGGCCCGCTGCGGTGCCGATCACGGGTGGCCCCATCGTCTAGCCAGGCCTAGGACACCAGGTTTTCATCCTGGCGACAGGGGTTCAAATCCCCTTGGGGTCACCATCTTTCGCGGCTGCGACCTTTCGGCGCGCCGCTGTCGACTTGCCTTGTCGCACGAGCGAGACGATTCCGCTCTTGGCGCGCCTTGGGGATCGATTCGGACCGGGGATCAACGTTAGAGTGCTTGGAAGTTGATCTAGATCTTCAGTCACATACGCTTC
>JANLUN010000841.1:0-4107 GCA_031363505.1 Planctomycetota bacterium
CGAGACGCGCTGATCTCACGATCTCTGGCTCGCGATCACGTCCTACCCTTACTCCTCACTCCAAGTGCGTCGTGAGCATCCTCTCCCAGTCGACTTCACCGCGTTCAACGAACAGGATCTCGATCCATTCGGGCCTGGAACGAAACGCGATCAACGTCGGGCCGACCGACCAGAATAGAACCTGCTCGTCGCGCGTGAGATCGTTGCGATGGTGGCCGACGTTCGGGTTCGCTGCGAGCAGCTCGAAGGCCTTCTCGAAATCCGTCACGACTCGTTCCGCGACTTCGAGACCGAAGTTCTCCTCCACGTAGAAGACGATGCGATGGAGGCCTTCGCGGGCTCTGCGAGTGAGACGATAGGCGCGGGTCACCCGCTCGTCTTGTCAGACTTCTTGCGTCGTCGCAAGGTCTGCCGCATCTCAGTGACGACCTCCGGGCCGTCCAAGAGTTCCCCGCGATCCGCTTGTATCAGTCCCTCGGCGAGTGCTCCGCGGAGCTTCGTGAGGTGGGTTTCGCGAAGACGATCCTGCTCGGCCAGCAACCGCAGCGCTTCGCGCACGACCTCGCTCTGGTTGTTGTAGAGGCCGGACTCGACCTTTCGCTGGACGAGTTCCTCGAGCTCACGCGTGAGGTTCACATTCATGCCACTAGCCTAGCCGGTTGTCAGACATTGTCAATGATTGACCATCGGACGGGGCCATGTCCGTACTGTGGTCGCTAGAGCGAACGGGAGTCGATTTCGGTTGCGAGGGGGTCTGCCGATCCAGCCGCGGTCGTTGCGTTCGGCCTCGCTCCGCGCCCAGGAGCGGGCGTGATGGCTCCCCGTTCTCGGTCGACAAACTTGACGCCGACAGCCGATACAGGGAACGTACTCCCCCGTACCGGCATGCAGCGTCAAGTAACGACCGCGGAGTTATTCGCTCGCCACTCGGTCTTCTCGCTCGACGACGCCGCGCGCGAGCTCGCGCCCGCCGGCGGTCGTGCAGCGACCGTCGAGCGACTCAAGCATCACCTCGAGACCGGCCGTCTGAAGCTGCTCGCGCGCGAACTCTACGCCGTCGTTCCTGTGGGAGTTCCGCCGTCCGAGCTGCGTGCGGATCCCTTCCTCGCTGCCGCCGCCGCGCGACCGGACGCCGTCTTCTCGCATCACGCGGCGCTCGAACTCCTCGGCGCGGCGCACTCCGTGTGGAACGAGTGCACGCTCTACACGCGGCGCGCGCGCAAGCCGCTCTCGCTGGAGTCGACGACCGTTCGCTTCCTCCAACCTCCCGCGGTGATGGATGCACCGCGCTCCCGAACTTTCGCCACGCGCAAGGTCGAGCGCCGTGGGCGCATGCTCGAAGTCACCGGACCTGAACGAACTCTCGTAGAGGGTTTGCAGCGCCCGCGGCTTGCCGGCGGACTCGAAGAGTTGCTCGTCTCTGCTTCCGGGTTTGCCGCTCTCGATCTCGATCTCCTCGAGCAGATTCTCGAACGCTACTCGATCGCCAACCTGTGGGCTGCGGCGGGTTGGTTCCTCGAGCGGACGCGCGCGAGCTTCGCCCCTTCGGACAAGTTGCTCGATCGTTTCGCGCGCCGGCGCCCCGCGTCTGCGCAGTACTTCGAGCGAGGCCGGCGCGGCGGTGTGCTCGCGAAGCGTTGGAACCTGATCGTGCCTTCCGAGCTGCAGCAACTCGGAGAGCGCGATGGGTCCTAGCCTGGAGTTCCTCGAGCGCTGCTCGGTCGACACGGGCTTCGCAATCTCCGCGCTCGAGAAGGTCGCGCGGCTCGGCGAGCTTGCGTCCGCCATCGCTCGACATGCGTCCCACGCGCAGCTTCCGCATCGCAAGAGTCTCGCGCGGCGCGTCGGTGATTCCCCCGATGCGCCGCGCTTAGATCATCCAATCGACGAAAACAGCTCGCGCGGCCTGCCTCCGTCCCCCGCAAATACGTGTTCCCAGGTATTCTTTCGAGTCCCAGCGACTGGATCCCACTCGTCGCCGTCGGTGCGCGCTCCGCTTGAGGCAGCTCGGATCGCACCCAGCCCCACCCACGACCGCGCGTCGCTTTCGCCCGGCGATCCCTCGAGAAACGAACAGACATCATGCTCATCAGCACATTCCGCCGCATCCAATCCGCCCGCGCGGACTCCACCGTTCCGTCACATTCTCGAACGCGTGGATTCCGAAGCGCGATGTCCGCCGCAAGCGCCGGCCTGATGCTCGCCACGTTCGCCGTCGCCCTGACCGCTTCCCACGCGACAGCGCAGACCTGCATCACCCCGCCGAGCAACCTCGTGAGCTGGTGGCCGATGGACGACGAGACCGCCGACGTCATCGACTCCAACCAGCCATCGAACGCGAACGCCGTCACGTTCGTGACCGGCAGCGTCGCGAAGGGCGCATCGCTCGGCGCGGGTGGATTCATCGACATCGCGCACTCGGCGAACCTCGCCAACCAACGCTTCACCTTGGAAGCGCTCGTCCGGCCCGACGGTCCAGGGCCGAACAACGACAGCATCGGGTCCGTGATCATCCTGAAGAACTTCTCAGGCTCCACCACGACCGCCGGGCTCTCGTGGCGCGCGATCGACAATCGGTTCTTGTTCTCCTTCGGCAACTCCGCCACCGAGCGCATCCTTTCCACGAACACATTTGTGCCGGGGCAGTTCCACCATGTCGTCGGCTCGTACGACGGCTCCACGTTCCGTCTGTACGTGAACGGAGCCGCGCAAGGTCAGCTCGCGCTCGTCAAGACGATCTCCTACAGCGCGGGCGTTCCGTGGTGCATCGGATCCAGCACGCCGGCCTTCCGCAGCCTCGGTTCCCCGCGCACCTGGAACGGAGTCCTCGACGAAGTCGCCGTGTACAGCCGCGCGCTCACTCCGGCCGAAGTTGCGAATCAGCACGCTGCGGGCATCGCTGGCAAGTGCAAGCCCGCGCCGCCTGGCTTCTGCTTGGCTGCGCCCACGGGACTCGTCAGCTGGTGGCCGCTCGATAGCAGCACCGTCGACATCCAGGACGGGAACAGCGCGTCGGGCTCGAGCGGCGCCAGCTTCGTCGCCGGCAAGGTCGATGGTGGCTTGTCCCTCGCCACCGGCGGATTCGTCGACATCGCGCACAACGCGAGCCTCGCCAATCAACGGTTCACGGTCGCGGCTTGGGTGCGCGCGGACGGCGCGGGACCGAACAACGACGCGTTTGGATCCGTGATCGTCGCCAAGCAGAAGTCGATGCCCGCGGGCAACAGCGACGTTCCGATCTGGCTCACCTGGAGCGCGGCTACGAATCAATTCGGATTCGGCTTTGGCAATGTGTTCACGCAGCGCATCGTCTCCGCTCAGACGTTCCCGCCCGGTCAGTTCCACCACGTCGCGGGCACGTACGACGGAGCGGTCTTCCAGCTCTACGTCGACGGCGCGCTCCAAGGCCAATTCAACCTCGTCAAGACGATCGAGTACGACCCCGCGATCCCGTGGACCATCGGCTCCAACGCGCCGCCGTTCCGCGCGGGGAGCTTCCCGCGCACGTGGAAGGGCATCATCGACGAGGTCGAGATCTACGACCAGGCGCTCTCGGCCGACGAGATCCAAGACGCGTTCGCCGCGCGCAGCCGCGGCCACTGCAAGGTGTTCGACATCGTCGCGCCGGCCGTCACCATCGTCTCGCCCGCGAATCTCACGGTCATCAACGGCACGAGCGTCACGCTGACGGCCACGGTCGTCGACGATACGGCGACGAACGTCGTCTCGACGCCTGCTGGGATCGACACCACGCTGCCGGACGGCGGCGGCACGGTCAGCGGCACGATCCCGCTCTTCGAGGGCATCAACACCATCTCCGTCACCGCCGAGGACGAAGGCCACAACATCGGCGGCACTTCGATCATCGTCAACCGCGACACGGTCGCGCCGGCGATGCTCGTGCTGTCGCCGCTCGAAGGTTCGATCGTCGGCGACACGCCCGCTCCCATCACCGCGCTCGTCGTCGACGACAGCTTCCAGGTGATTCTGACGATCGGCCCATTCCCGTTCGTCCTCACGTTCCCGCCGCGCGGTGCGACGCGGACCGCGCTCGTCGACCTCAATGAAGGACCGAACACGGTCCGTCGCGATGATGAGGACCGTGTT
>JANLUN010000578.1:0-18261 GCA_031363505.1 Planctomycetota bacterium
AGCGCACCGGGTCGGGAAGTCCGCTGCACGAGGTCGGCAGCCCGACGATCGGATCGGCGCGCGCGACTACGAGCGTTTCGTCCGGCAACGCTCCGCCGAACACGATCTGCCCGTCGCTGTTGAAAGAGCGAGCGTTCAGCCGACCGCGGACCCGGTGATCCGCATCCGCGATCTTCGCGTGCAAGTTCCCAGAGGGAGGACGCTGATCGAGGGTGTCACGCGCACCATCGAACGCGGCGACCGCGTGCTGATCACCGGCGCGTCGGGCTCGGGCAAGAGCACGCTCTTTCGCGCGATCGCAGGACTCTGGCCCTTCGGGCGCGGGCGCATCGACGTCGCCGAAAAGGGCACGCGTCTCTTCCTTCCGCAGAAGCCGTACCTGCCGATCGGCACGTTGCGCTCCGTGCTCTCGTATCCCGCGCCGGCCGGCACCTTCTCGGATGAGCGCATCCGCGAGTCGCTGCGGCTGGTCGGCCTCGAACGCATCGGCGGCGCGCTCGACGAGGAAGCGCACTGGGAACAGCGCTTTTCCGGTGGCGAACAGCAGTGCGTCGCGATTGCGCGCGTGTTCCTCCACGAGCCCGACTGGCTCTTCCTCGACGAGGCGACCGCCGCGCTCGACGAGCCGCTCGAGGAACGCCTCTACGGTCTCATCGAGGAGCGACTCCCGCACGTGACGCTGATCTCGGTCGCGCACCGCCCGACCGTCGCGCAGTTCCACACGCGGCACTGGGCGATCGTGCCACGCGACGGCAGCGCAGTACTCGAAGGCGCGTAGCCGGTCATCCCGAGCGCTGCGCGTCGCTGCACGATTGCCGTGGGCAATCCGCGCTCAGACCCGTGGGCTGCCGGCGAGCGCGACGCGAAGCGCGGACACGAGCTTCTCGCCGCGAGGCGTTCCCCAGCCGGTGCAGGGATCCCAGCCCTCGCTCGCCTTCCAGCAAGCGGAGTCGGAGGGCCGGTAGCGGTTGTCGCCGCGGGTCACGTCGTTCAGGAGGTCCGGCTCCGCCGCGACGAGCGCGTAGAGGATGGGATTCAGGAAGCCCACGCGTTGGCCCAACGCCTGGTTGCAGCGCGCAACGAGGGCGGCCCAGATCGGAGCCGCGGCGCTGGTTCCGCCCGCCGGAATCGACGCGCCCCCGACTACGAAGCGCGGACCGCAGCGCGGGTCGGCCACCGTGGCGACATCGGGCACTCCGCGTCCCTTGTTTGCGTGAATCTTCTCTTGCCAGGCCGGGCGCTCGAAGAGCGTGCTGAATCCTCCTCCGGACGCGGCGTGCTTGGTCCACGTCGGCGGCGTCGTCGGCGTCGGCGGCGGGAACTCCGAGTTCCAGACCACTTCCGACCCGTCCGCGACGATCGTCGTGCCTCCACACGCCAGCACGTAGGGGCTGCTGGCGGGGAACTCCACGTCGCAGCCTCCTTCGCCGCGCAGGCCGTCTTCCTTCTCGTTGCAGGCCCCGTAGTCGCCGGAGGACGCGCAGATCGTCACGCCCATGTGCGCGGCCGAGAGGAACAGCTCGTCGAGGAAGTGGGCGAGGTCGACGTACTTCCCACCCGATGACACGATTTCGCGTTCCTGGAATCCCCAGCTGATCGAAAGGACGTCGGGTTGCGGATCGGACTCGAAGATTGCGGTCTGCAGGATGTCGACGAGGCCGCGCTCGGTGTCTTCGCCGAAGTAGACCAGCAGCTTCGACTTGGGGACCAGAGAACCCAACAGCGAGACGTCCATCGTCACCTCGACGGTCGGCTTTGCCGCGTACTTGTTGGGTCCTTTGCCCTCGATCCACTGGGCGAACGCCGAGAGGAAGTGCGCGTCGCACGGTTGATTGGCGCCTTCGCCGACGCACACGTCCGTGCAATCGATCTTGCTCGCGGGCCCAAAGTGCTGATCGAGATCCTGCTTGTGGTAGCCACCGCCCAACTCGATGACGCCGACGCACTGTCCCGCGCCGTCGAGGTCCGGGAATCCGTAGAACTTGGCCAGCTCGGCGGTGGAGCCGAGGTTCATGCGGTCGAGATCGTCCGCCGTTGCGAGGTGCACACCCGTGTTGGCCAGCGGCCCCTGCAGCGGCGGCTGCGGGCCGGCGCGTCCCGTTACGGGAACGTCGCGCATGCCGACGATCAGCTCGATCACGTCGGCGAGCGCATCGGGTTCGATCGGCGGGCCGGAGAAGCCCTGTTGGTCACGCGCGATCTCCACGCGGAAAGCGCTGGCGAAGTCGCTACACGCGCCGGACAAGAAGACGCTGCGACGCGCGGAGGAGGTGCCCGTCACCGTGAGCCCGTGCTTCGCAGCGAAGGCTGCGACCGCCCCCAGGTCGTCGGGGCTGGCACCGTGACGTGTCACGAACTCGGCACGCGTGAGATGCTGGAAGGGAACGACCTCGCGGGGGATCTGGGTGCGGGATCGCACGACCACGATGACGTCGATCCGTTCGCCGGGGTCCTGCCCGGCCGAGGTCTCGAGTGATTCTGCTTGCATGTTCTTACTCCCCGTCAGTAGTCTGGGTCCGACGGAGCCGCCAAATCAAGGAGAATCGGAATGGGTACCCCCAGCTTCAAGGACGACGTCATCATCGCGAGCGAGGACGGGAAGCTCTACAAGCTGAGCCAGGCGGATCTCGCGGAGTACGAGGTGGACTACAAGAACCAGAAGGAGTTCGCCCCGATCGTCAGCTTGTTGAAGCAGGGCGTATCCGTGGCAGCCGTGCCCGTTCCGGATGACCAATCGGGCCCACACGCGGGTGGGGACTACCTCTGCTACCTGCTCAATCTCGCGAGCCTGCGCAAGATCACGTCCTGGGAGGACTGAACGGTCCACGCCACGTGCTCCATGAGTGACCTGCTGCCCGGTGTTCGCGGACCGGTCCGCAAGGGCTTCCGCAGCGGAACGGAGCGGCTCGTCGCGCCCGAGCTGACACTGGAACGCGTGCGCGCGTGGTTGCCGGTCCTGGGCATCACCCGCGTCGCGAACGTGACCGGTCTCGATACCGTCGGCATTCCCGTCGTCATGGTCTGCCGACCCAACTCCCGCTCCCTCTCTGTGTCACAGGGCAAGGGCGTGACGCTGGCCGCCGCCAAGGCGTCCGGGATCATGGAGTCGGTGGAGTTCTGGCACGCCGAGCACATTCACAAGCCGCTCAAGCTGGCAGGCCAGCGCGACCTGCAGTTCAGCCACGCGTTGATCGACGTCGCCGCGCTCCCGCGGCTCTCGATCAGCGCCTACCACGACGACCTGCGCATCCTGTGGATCGAGGGCTGGGACCTGCTCGGCGCAAAGCCGTCGTGGCTGCCCTACGAGTGCGTCCACATGGACTACCGCCTTCCCTTCCCGCCCGGGAGCGGCTCGTTCGCGATGAGCTCGAACGGCCTCGCGTCTGGAAACCACGTGCTCGAGGCGCTGCATCACGCGCTCTGCGAAGTGGTGGAGCGCGACGCGACCGCGCTGTGGTTCGCGGGCGGCGCGCAGGCGCGCCGCCGCACGCGACTCGATCTCGCGACGGTGGAAGAGCCCACCTGCCTCGATGTGCTCGCGCGGCTCCGGGATGCCGGGCTGCTCGTGGCCGTCTGGAACACCACATCGGATCTCGGCATCCCCTGCTTCGCGTGTGAAATCGTCGACGCCACCGCCACATCGGCGCGTCCGCTCGGAGCCAGCGCCGGGATGGGATGCCACCCGGTGCCTCGCATTGCATTGCTGCGCGCACTCACCGAGGCCGCGCAGGGGCGCCTGACCCGCATCTCGAGTTCGCGCGACGACGTTCGGCGCACCGACTTCGAGCTGAACCGAAACCCGGATGTGTTGTCGGCGATCCGCGCCGAGTTCTCTGACGTGGAGCCGCACGTGGACTTCCGTCCGATCGCGGGATTCGACGGCGACTCGTTCGACGCGGATCTCCACTGGATGCTGGATCGCCTGCGCGGCGTCGGAATCGAAGAGGTGGTCGCCGTCGATCTGACCCGCGAGGAACTCGGTTTGCCGGTAGTGCGGGTCGTCGTTCCGGGCCTCGAGGCGCCCCATGAATCGCCGGGCTACGTGCGCGGAAAGCGAGCCGCCCGCGCCGCGCAGGCCGTCGCGTCGTGAGGATCTTCGTCTTCACGGGCCCCACTCTCTCGGCGGAGGATGGCGCCAAGGAACTCGAAGCCACGTATCTGCCGCCGGCCAGCCAGGGCGACGTGTATGCGGCAGCCCGCGAACGGCCCTGGGGCATCGGAATCATCGATGGTTACTTCGAGCGCGTGCCGGCCGTCTGGCACAAGGAAGTCTTGTGGGCCATGGCGCAAGGGGTGCACGTCTTCGGGAGCGCCAGCATGGGCGCGTTGCGCGCGGCCGAGCTGGCGGCCTTCGGAATGGAGGGCGTCGGTGCCGTGTTCGAGGCCTTCCACACCCTCGAACTCGAGGACGACGACGAAGTCGCCGTTGCGCACGGCGGGCCGGAGATCGGCTATCGGAGCGTTTCCGAGGCGATGGTCAACATCCGCGCGACGCTTGCGAATGCGACACAGGCAGGTGTGGTCGGGGCGGAGACGCGCGATGCGCTGATCGGCATCGCCAAGCAGACGTTCTACCCGGATCGGAACTACCCGGCGCTGCTGGCAGCGGCTCGCCGGCAAGGTCTCCCGGCGCGTGATCTCGATGGCCTGGAATCCTGGCTACCCGCGGGCCACTGCAACCAGAAGCGCAGCGATGCGATCGAGATGCTGCGGGTGATGCGGGCGCAGCGCGACGCGGGCCGGCCGCCGAAGCAGGTGCGATACACGTTCCAGCACACCGACGCCTGGGAACAGGTGCGCCGCCAGATCCTGACGCGAACCGCATCCACGGCGGTCGACCGGAACCAACACGCTGCGGTGATGGAAGAACTCCGCCTCGAGGGCGCCGGCTATCTCTCGGTCCGGGACCATGCGCTGCTCGAAGCGCTTGCACAGGAGGTGGCGGAGGCGGGCCCGAACGAGGTCGACGGCGCGCTGTTGCCGCAGGCTCTGGAGGACTTCCGGCGGCAGCACGGGCTGCTGGCGCCGGGGAGTGTGGAGCCATGGCTCGAGCAACAGGGGCTCGCGGTCGAGACGTTCCTGCGCCTGCTCCGCGCCGGGCTTCGAACTGATCGCGTCCGCGCCCTCTTCGAAACGGAGCTGGAACGCGTCGTCGTCGACCGACTGCGGATGGGCGGTCGCTACGCCATGCTCGCGGAGCGTGCCAGCCGCAAGCAGCGCGTCCTCAGCGCACGCGGGCGAGCGAACCCCGGGCTCGAAGAGGTAGGGATCAGCGAAACTGCGCTCTTCCGCTGGTACTTCGAGGAGCACCTCGACCTGCGCGACGTCCCCAGCCCTGCCGGATACGCGCGCGCGCTCGGGTATCCTGACGTTGCCTCGCTTCGGCGGGCGATTCTGCGCGAGTGGTGCTTCGTTTTCGAAGACGCGCCCGACCCGCGCGCCCGTCGAGCGTCACCAGCCTGAACTGAGACTGGCCTCTGCCAAGCCCGAAGGGTCGTCAGCATGCGTTGTGGAACCTGCCATGCGGGGAACCCGGACGGTTTCCGTTTCTGCGGGAGCTGTGGCGCTCCGATCGAAGGCGCGGAGCCGCGTCGACCGGGCGGCGATCCGCCGTGGGTGGGCGAACGACGCCACCTGACGGTCATGTTCTGCGACCTCGTCAACTCGACGGCGCTGTCCGAGCAGCTCGACCCCGAGGACATGCACCGGATCGTCAGCCAGAGCCTGCAGCTGTGCCGCGAGCGGATCGAGGAGGCCGGCGGCCACGTCGCCCAGTTCCTGGGTGATGGCCTGCTCGTCTACTTCGGCTTCCCGGACGCGCACGAGGACGACACGCAGCGCGCGATTGGCACCGGCCTGCGAATCGTGGATGCGATCCAGCGGATGCAGCCGAGTGTCGAGCTTCCAGACGGCGCGAGCATTCGGATCCGCGTCGGGATCCACGCCGGAGAGGTGGTGACGGCGGAACTCGGGGGCGCGCAGCGCAGCGAACGGCTGGCCCTCGGATCGGTGCCGAACACAGCCGCGCGACTCCAGGCGCTCGCCCCGCCGAACAGCGTGTTGCTGAGCGACGTGGCCGGCGCGCTCGCCCGCGACGGCTTCGAACTCGAGGTGCACGGCGATCACAAGCTGAAAGGGTTGACGGAGCCGATGCGCGTCTACCGCGCGATCCGCGCGAACCCGTTGCGAAGCCGCTTCGAGAGCGGCGTGCTCGGTGCGCGCACGCGTCTGATCGGGAGGGATCACGAGGTCCTGCAGCTGGTCGAGCGCTTCCGGCAGTGCCAGGCGGGCCGCGCCGGCGCAGTCCTGATTCGCGGCCAGCCGGGCATCGGCAAGACGCGCCTCGCCCAGGCTTTCGCGGAGCGGATCGCGCCCGACACACACCTGTGGCTCGTCACGCAGTGCTCCCCGGACACCAGCAACTCCGTGCTCCACCCGCTCGCAGAACTCGTCCGGAGCTGGTCGGGCATCGGCCCGGAACAGGATTCGAAGCGCCAACTCGCCACGCTGACGGCTGCGCTCGAGGCGCAGACGTTGACGAGCGAGGCGCTGCGGCCCATCGCGTATCTGCTCGGCATTGCGCAGGCCAGCGACGGGGACGGGCTGGAGGGATCGCCTGAACTCCAGAAGCGGCAGGTGTTCTCGGCGCTGGTCGCGCTCTTCGGGGCGCTGGCCCGCAAGCAACCGCTCGTGTTGATCGTCGAGGATCTGCATTGGGCCGATCCCTCGACCCTCGAGCTGCTGGGCCGGATGCGCGAGGACCTGGCGGACACCCCGTTCCTGCAGGTCCTCACCCAACGAACCGGCCTCGAGACGCCGCAACTCGACGGCATGGAGATCGAGCCGATCGACCTCGGACCGCTGTCCGATGCGGAGGTGCACGCCGTCATCGACGACCTCGCCGGCGGCCGCGCTCTTCCATCCACGCTCGATCGCGAGATCGTGGCACGCGCCGAGGGCGTGCCGCTCTTCGCGGAAGAGCTCACCAAGACGGTGCTCACGGAAGGCTTCCCGCGCGAGGGGACCGGGCGGTACACGATTCCGAGTCGGCTGCGGGATCTGTTCACCGCGCGTCTCGATCGGCTCGGCACCGCCAAGGAACTCGCGGGGATGGCGGCCGTGATCGGACACGAATTCGGCGTCGAGTTGCTCTCGGCCGTGTCGCAGCTCGACCCGCGCACGCTCGCGCCCCGGCTCGATCGGCTCGAGCGCGAGGAGATCCTGGTGCGGCGGCGCGGCGCGGGGACGTATGCCTTCAAGCACGCCCTGATCCGGGACGCCGTCAACGCGAACCTGCTGCGCACGCAGGTGCGCGCCTTCCATGAACAAGTGGCCACCGCGCTGGAGTTGCATTTCCCCGAAGAGACGACGCGCCATCCCGAGCGGCTCGGCCGCCACTGGGCCGGGGCGGGTAATCCCGCCAAGGCGCTTCGCTTCTTCCACAGCGCCGCCGAGCGCGCGCGCGATGTCTACGCAAACTCCGAGGCGATCGCCTTCTATCGCGAGGCACTCGAACACGTCGAGCGGGTGCAGCGCGAAGAATCCCCCGCTGGCGAGAGTTTCTCGCCGCTGCGCCGGCTGCTCCGAGAGGGGCTGGGCGACGTCCTCGCGCTGACCCGCCGCCACACCGAGGCTCGCGAGGCGTTCGAAGCTGCGCTGGCGGACACGCCGGCCGCCGACACGATCGTGCGTGCGCGTCACCTGCGAAAGCTCGGCGTGGCGAGCCGCGAGGACGACGCGAAGTCGCTGCTTGCCTTCGCCGACGCGCTGCACGAGCTGGGCGATCCCCCTTCCGACGCGCTTGCTGCCTGGCGACAGGAGTGGGTACAGATCAAGCTCGAGTTGTCCCTGACCCACTACTGGCGCGCGCGTCTCGACGACATGATCGCGCTCGCGTCGGAGATCGATCCGTTCGTCGGAGAGTTCGGTTCGCCGCAGCAACGAGCCGAACTCAGCAACCACCTGTTCCTGATTCACATGAAGCGCGGGCGCCATTTCCCGACGCCCGCCGCGTTGAAGCACGCGCGCTCGTTCGTGGAGGCGGCCGAAGCGACCGGCGATCTGGCTCTGCTCGCCGCCGCATGCGCGACCCTCGCGATCGTGACCCTCGACGCGGGTGCGCTGGATGCCGCCGAAGCCCACTTCGAGCGGGCGCACGCACTCGCCCGCAAGACCGGCGCTCGTGCCGTCGAGATCCGTTGTCTCACCTACGGTGCCACGCTGCACCGCCGTCGCGGCGACGTCGAACGCGTCCGTCACATGGCAGAGGAGACCCTGGCGCTGGCGGAGGCCTCGCATATGACGATCTACGTCCATGCCGCGCACGCCCACCTCGCGTGGGCCGATTGGCGCGGGCGCGCGCCCGAGCTTGCCGCCGCACGGGCCCGAGCGGCCGTGGACGGCTGGCAAGCGGCTGGCGTCGCGTATCCATGGGGCTGGACCGCGCTGCTTCCGCTGCTGGCAGCCGAGTTCGAGAGGGACCGTCTCGGTGACGCCGTTGCGTGTGCCGAGCGGCTGCTGCGACCCGAGCAGCAGGCGCTCCCCGAAGAACTCACCGCCGCGCTCGAAGCCCTGGTCGCCGCGTCCTGCGCCGGCGAGCCGGCGTCGGTCCTGCGCGATCGCCTCGCGGCGACGGTCCGCGCCGCGGAATCGATCGGTTACCTCTAGTGGCCTTCGACGATTGAACTGGGAGTGATGCGGCGAGTGGGATCGAAGTGGCGACACCGGATTCTTGCGATCGAGCGCCTGGATCGGCGTCTTCTCGTCCACACATGAACCGCCGCATGCGCCGACGGATTCAGCTACAGCCCGATGATGTCCGCGGTCTTCTTCTCGAAGTCCGGATCATTCGTCGCCATGTAGCGATCGAGCCGATGAGGCTCGAGCCCGTGCTTGGCCCATACGCGCGCCACCATCCTGTGACTGATCTTGCGCTGCGCACCCAGCTTGCGTGTGCTCCATTGCGTCGAGCCGTCCGGTGGCTTGCGCTTCTGGGTCCATCCGAGGATGCGCGCTCCAGTGCCGGCGTCAGCGTGCTGACTTCCTGGCCGGCTTGCCGGCTGAACAGCCCCGCCAGGCGTTCCGCCACGAATGGTTTGCTCCAGCGATCGATGAACGCATCGTCGCAGTCCAGCTTTTCGCGGATCGTCGCCCACGTCCGGCCCGCCTCCAGCAGCTAGATCAGCCGCGCCCGGCGCGTCATCGGCCCATCGGGCGCGGCGAGGTCAATGGCTGATCCGCCGGGTGCAATTCTGTGCATTTGGCGAAGCGAATCGGCGTAGACTCGCGCTCTCTACTCGGTCGCTGGGGACTCGAAGATGATGTGTCGCCCTCTCAGGTCGGTCGCTGCAATGGGCCTTGCGCTGATCACTGGCGTGGCGACGCCCGGGCCGCAGAGCGGTGCACACGCGGTCGAACTCGAGTTCAACGGAACGCTCTCGCTCCGGATCGCGACGCTCCTCACGACGAACTCGGGCACGGGCACGGCGATCGTCAATCTTTCAGGGCCTGGTGCTCACTTGTCCGGTTTGCAGATCGCCGGTGGCGAATTCGCCGCGAACGGCTTCGTTCTTCCGGTAACCGATCCGGCTATCTCCCCGATCAAGGGCATCCAGATCACGGTCGCGAACGGCGCTGGCTCGTTCGTGGGTAGCGGTGGCGCGGGCCTCGGCGGCGCCATGCCGCTCGTCGGCGTCGCGAAGGTCTGTCTCTTCGGTGCATGCAATGCGAGTGGCACCACGAGCTCGCAGTTCCCGGGCGCCAACATCGGCATTCCGCTGACCGTGGTCGGCAAGGGCGGTTCCGTCGCCGTCGGCGCGCTCGTGAACGTGACCGTCATCGGCGCTCCGTGGACCACGGGCACGGCGCAGGTCGGCACGATCACAGCGATGGGCAGCGTGTCGCCGCTCAGCAACACCGGTGCCTCGTCGGGCACGCTGAACCTGGTCACACCGATCTTCATCAGCTCGAACATCCCCGCTTCCGCTGTGATCCCGTCGTTCTCGTTCCTTAGCCTGCATTTCGTTGGCTCTTCGCGGGCGTGCCAGAACGGCATCGACGACGATGGTGACGGCGCAAGCGACTACCCAGCCGATCCCGGCTGTGACGCCGGCGACGACGACTCCGAACATTCGCCGTCGCTTCCGTGTGACGACGGCACCGACAACGACGCGGACGGCGTCGCCGACTCACCGGCGGATCCTGGTTGCGTGAATTTGCTGGATGACTCCGAGAAGTCATCGACACTGGCCTGCGACGACGGGATCGACAACGACGGCGATGGTGAGACGGACGCGCCGAGCGACCCCGGATGCACAGGTCCCGGCGACGTCTCCGAGCGCGGAGCGCTCGGATGCGACGACGGCAGCGACAACGACGGCGATGGCCTCGCCGACTTCCCCGCGGATCCCGGCTGCTCGAGTCCCAGCGACGCTTCCGAAACAGGATCCCTCGTCTGCGACGACGGAGCCGACAACGACGGCGACAGCCTCATCGACTTCCCGCAGGACCCCGGCTGCGATTCCCCGACCGATCTCTCGGAGCGATCGCCAGACCTGCCATGCGAAGATGGCATCGACAACGACGGCGACGCGCGGGTCGACTATCCGGACGATCCTGGCTGCAGCAGTCCGAGCGATCCGACCGAGCAGTCCGCTCTGTTCGCGTGCGACGACGGCGTCGACAACGATGGCGACGGCGAGACGGATGCGCGTGGCGATCCCGGATGCGACGGACCGAGCGATCTCTCGGAGCGGGGGTCGCTCGCTTGCGACGACGATGCCGACGATGACGGAGACGGACTCACCGACTACCCCGCCGACCCAGGCTGCACAGGGCCGGGCGATGCATCCGAGCGGGGTTCGCTCGTCTGCGACGACGGGATCGACAATGACGGCGATGGCCTCGCGGACTTCCCAGCCGACCCGGGCTGCGCGGGGTCCCGCGACGACTCCGAGCGAGGTGCGCTCGTCTGCGACGACGGATTCGATGAGGATGGAGACGGGCTCCGCGACTACCCGGACGATCCCGGCTGTGACGGTCTCAATGATGCGTCGGAGCGATCGGAGACGCTCCCATGCGACGACGGACTCGATAACGACGCCGACGGGGTGGCCGACTTCCCCACGGACCCGGGTTGCACCGGCGCTAGCGACGGCTCCGAGCGCGCGCCCGAACGCGTCTGCGACGATGGCGACGACAACGACGGCGATGGGCTCGTCGACTTCCCGGCAGACCCCGGCTGCGCCGCCGGCGCGGACAGTTCCGAGCGGAGCGCCGCGCTCGTGTGCGACGACGGAATCGACAACGACGCCGATGGAGTCGCGGACCATCCCGACGACCCGGGCTGCAGCTCTGCGAGCGATGCGAGCGAGCGCGGAGAAGGTCGTGCCTGCGACGACGCTGTCGACAACGACGGCGACGGCCTCGCAGACTTCCCGGCCGACCCTGGTTGCGAGGCCCCTGGCGACGACTCCGAGCGGGGAGGCGCGCTCGTCTGCGACGACGGCATCGACGAGGACCGGGACGGGCTCATCGACTACCCGGACGATCCGGGCTGCGACGATCTCGACGACCCGGCGGAGCGATCGCCCAGCCTCGTCTGCGACAACGGCGTCGACGAGGATGCGGACGGCTTCGTGGACTTCCCAGCGGACGCCGGCTGCAACGCGCCCACCGACACCTCCGAGCACTCCAACACAATTGCCTGTGACGACGGCCGGGACAACGATGGAGACGGCCTGGCGGACTACCCAGCCGACCCCGGCTGCGCGAGTCCTGGGGACTTCTTCGAGCTTTCGCTCGCACTTCCGTGTGATGACGGCCTCGACAACGACGACGACGGTGTCATCGACGCGGCGCACGACCCCGGATGCGACGGGCCGTCCGATCCCTCCGAACGGTCGCTGGCCCTCGCCTGCGACGACGAGCTGGACAACGACGGCGACGGCGCTGCGGACTTCCCGTCCGACCCGGGATGTCGCGGCGCGGCGGACGTGTCGGAGCGCGACGCCGAGCTCCCGTGCGACGACGGAGTGGACGGGGATGGCGACGGCCTCGTGGACTTTCCCTCCGATCCGGGCTGCCAATCGACGCGGGACGATTCAGAGCGCTCTGCGACACGCGTCTGCGACAACGGCGCGGACGATGACGACGACGGTGAGATCGACTACCCGAGCGATCCCGGCTGCGAGGATGCCGACGATGCGAGCGAGCGCGACGCGGCGCTCGCGTGCGACGACGGGCTCGACAACGATGGTGACGGCCTGGCGGACCGAACGGCGGATCCCGGCTGCGCGACACCCGACGACCCGAGCGAGCACAACGCCGAGCTGGAGTGCGACGACGGGCTCGACAACGACAGTGACGGTCTGGCCGACCACGTCCTCGACCGCGGCTGCACTGGCCCCACCGACCTCCTCGAGGCCGTGGACTTCGCCGACGGCGCCACACACGAGATCGACGCCGACACGAGCGTGACGGACGATTCGCTCGTGGTTCGCAACGATCCGACGGGGGCGGCGAGCTCCGTGTCGATCGTCGCCGGCGGTGTCGTGGGGAGGAAACTGGAGTCGAGGGGCAGCTCGTCGGCCCATCTCGACGGCGGCACGGTGCGCGGGGATGCGATCGCAACCGAGGTGGCCGTGCTGCGGATCGAAGGCGGCGAGGTGCAGGGAGACGTGATTGGCACCGACGCCGGGTACGTCGAGGTCGTCGAGGGGCTGATGCTCGCCGACCTCGTGACGCGGGACTCGGCCCACGCGCTGGTCACCGGAGGCACGATCGCCGGCGGTGTCCTGGTCGAGGGGAACTCGCTGGTGGAGTTGGAGGGCGGGACGTTCGTGCAGGACGTCGCGGCCAGCGACTTCGGCTTTGTGGGAATCTCGGGCGGGACCTTCCTCGACGGGATCCTCGCCAGCGATTTCGCGGTGATCGAGATCCGCGGGAAGAGCTTCAATCGACCGCTCGGCGCCATCGAGGCTACAGCCGGGGTCCTGACCGGCACGCTGTTCGATGGCACCGAGTTCCGGGTCGGCTTCTTCCGCACCTCCGACGCCCGGATCGAACTCGTGCCCGAGCCGGACGACCTCGGCGTCGCCGCAGCAGCGGCCGTGCTCGCCGTGCTGCGGGCGCGCTCGCGTCGAGCTATTCGCTCACCGGAAGCTCCGGCGCGCTCTGCTCGATCCACTGGCGGATGATGTCGTAGCGACTGTGGTCGCCGGCGAGGTCGAAGCCTCGACGCCGGCCTCCGCCGTGCGACACCTGCCGCGAGGGCTTCTGCAGGATCAGGCTGTCGAGCGGAGTCAACGGATTGGCCCGCGGCGTTGGTGGCGCGAACGTACTCGGCTCGATCGCGATTTCGAAGTACCGGGTCTCGCGGTCGTCCAGGCGGAATCGACCGGGCGCAGTCGCTCTCGCGTGGCAGCCACGGCAGTCGGTGAGAAGCGGCACGACATCCTTCGTGAAGCTCTTGGGTGCACTCGATACGGTCGCCGTGACCGTCACCAGCGCGGGCTCACTCAGCGACGTGCCGTCGCCGACGACGAGCGATAGCTCGAAGGCCCCCGGTACGTCCGGCGTGAAGGTCGGCGTGATGGTCGCCGCCTCTTGCAGGGACGCCTCGCTGCCGATCGGCCGCGATGCGAGGCTCCAGTGGTACTCGGACGCGAAGAGACTTTCGCTGCCGTCGAGCCGCACGGCGGTTCCGATCTCGACGCTGCGGTCGCTTCCGGCGCTGCCGACGGGGAGACCCGGACCGCGCGTCGCGCCCGCGAAACTGGCGAGTGTGGCCGAAGCGCTCGGATGCTCGGAGAGCCAGAAGCGCTCGAAGGTCCGCTTCGCGACGGGCATCTCGCCTGCGTCGAAGGCGAGGAAGCGGATGCGATCGCGGAAGCTCGAGAACTTCTCGTAGGTCGAGAAGTCGAGGCTGTCGATGCGGTCCCCCTGCTGCAGGTGGCAGAGTCTGCAGTTCGACCGCACGACGTCGAGATAGAGCGTTCTCGCGGATTCGGGCGCCGCGGGAGGGCGCCATCCGGGCGGCACGAAGCTCCCGTCGAATCTTCCCGCCGGCGAGTCGGCGTACCAGCCCCGGATCAGCTCCGTCGCCGCCTCGTCGCCGTCGTCGGTCGCGATCTCGATCGACCAATCGCGCACCGCACCGACCGGCTCCGGTCCAATGATCTTGGGATCGTCGGCGATCGTGTCGGTGACCGAGAGCGTCCAGGTGCCGTTCGGGACCTCCCCCACCCAGGCGTCGAGCGGTGCGTCCGGCCGATAGACGCCGCGGCCGTAGCCGGCTGAGAACGTTGCGTCGCGGAGCCTCGCAATGGCGGCGTCGTCGAGTCGCAGGTGACACAGCGTCTGTGTACGACCCACCTGCGAGGGAAGCTGGCGGGGAAGATGTTCGAACAGCGGCACGACCGTACCGGACGGCGACCTGAGCGTCACGACGAGGTCGCCGAGGCGTCGCGCGCCGAGCCCGTTGCCGGCGTCCGCATGGGAGGGCGTGCAGGGATAGGCGCCGCCGAAGTCGACGTCGAGGTCGGCGATCCGTCCCCGCATCCCGGTGACCTCGATCGTCGTCACCGACGGAAGCGGAACGCCGCGGTTGTTCACGGGATCGACGATCGTGGGCCACGTTCCGGTGTACTGGAACACGCGACGGCCGACCTGGGCATACGAATCGAGTACTCCCGTATTCAGCTGCTCGAACGCCGCTTCCTGTGCGTCCCGGCTGTACCGCGCGTCGGCTCGCGAGTATGTGAGCGAGTCGAGATCGAACGGGATGAAGCGCGCGTCGGTGTCACCGAAGTCCGGATAGATCACCGCGGTGGGCGTGCGATTGACCAGGCGGTCCGCGTTGCCTCCGTGGCAGGTGAGGCACATCGTGGGCTGGACCTTCTCGCCTCGACCGTCGAGATCGACCTTGATGATCCGGTTCCCGGCGCCATCGAAGGTGAAGAACTTGATGTAGGGGTCGCCGCCGTTGTCTACGCAATCCGCGTTGGCGACACCTCCACAGCGGATCGGGCTCATCTCCATGGCCACCGTCGCGAGCCTGCCCCTCCCGGCGATCGCATCGTCGACGGTGCGGTAGTTGTCGACCCAGTAGATCGTCCGCTCGGTGTCGCGCCACATGTGCATGTGTCGGCCGAAGCCGAGGTCCCGATCGTTGAAGTAGATCGCCTCGGCGCTCTCGCCGCCGCCGCGCGCCTGGTTGACGTTCAACCAGTCGCTGAGCGTGGTCCTCTCTCGCAGCGGATCGACGGCGTCGTAGTAGTCGAAAGCCGCCTGGTCCTCGGAGCGACCCGGGAACTGCGGCGCAGGGGTGTTGATGAGGGTGAGGAACTTGCCGGCGTCGAGCGGGAAGGAAAGATCGAGAGGGACTGGTGCGTGTCGGGAGAGGAGCGTGCCGGGCAGGTAGGCCTGTGCCAGCACCGAAACCGCGGGATCGTGGGCGAGCGCGATCGACGTGAGGGTGCCGACGGTGAGTCCCGACGCCGCGAGGCTCTTCGACGCGTCGTTGGGTGTCAGCCCGATCAGGTTCGGGACGCGCGCTAGGCCAGACGCCTCCTGATAGTTCACGCGCAGCGACGTCGTGCGCGCGTCGTCGACGCGCACCTTGAGCTTCCCCGGCGTTCGGAACGGCGTCACCTTCGTGAAGGTCACCTTGTGCGGTCCCTCGGGCAGGTCGGGGACGACGGCGCCGCTGACGAGGAGAGGCCCTTCGTCGACCCTCCATCGGGCACCCCGCGCCACGGCCGTGGGAGGACCGATCACCACCGAGAGTGCGCCGCCCGCGAGCGCGGTGTCGGGCGCAGCGATCGCGATCCCGAGAACCCACGCAAGCAACCATCGGACCGAACGGGGCACGTTCGTCATCGAACGCTTCCTCGCGAAGCGACCGTGGGAACGAACGCGAAGCTGCGATCCCGGGCCGGCGCGCAGCAACAAAGGCAAGCAAGACCCGCTGCGGCTGCCGCGGCGACACCGAAGGACGACGGCTCCGGGACGAAGCTCACCGAGAAGCCGCCCGGATCGGGCGTGAAGCGAAGGCTGGCACCGTGCAGATCGAACGCCGAGTTCGGTTCGCCTGCGACGCCGCACGACGGCAGATCGTCGGAGCACCAGACCTGGTAGATGGTCGTTCCGGACGCAAGCCGCGCCCCTTCCCGGAAGTCGACCGGCCCGGGGTCCGCCGAGCCGGCGCCTGCCGTGACGCCGACCACGATCCCGTCGTCGAGTTCTGCGTTGAGGTCTGCCGGCAGTTCCTCGTACGCGAACACGAGCGTCCCGTCGGCGTGGAGCTGGGCCTGCAGCGTGAAGGAAGCGAGCTCGTTCTGGTACGAGCCGACGTCCAACCAGGTGATCACCGCCCGGTTCCCGGCGTCGGCAACGAGAACCTCGCCTTTGGCCGTCAGGCTCAGGTCCGTCTCGAACGGGTAGACGACGGGGGATCCGAAGTCGAGGAACTCGCTCGTGAAGTTGAACCAGCCATCGGCCGCGATGGCATGTCCCGCTCCGAGCGCGATCCCGCCGTTGGTGCCGACCGAGAGCACGGTATAGGTCGACCCCGCGAACGGGAACGCGAAGCTCAGCGCGACGTCGACGTCGGCGTCGTCCTGGTCCGCGAGCCCGGGGAGCACGTTTCCGAGCTCCGGATCCCAGAGTGGAGGAGTCGCTGAGGCGGGCAACGATCGCAGCAGCAGCGCTGCGATGGCGAGAAGCAGGGGCGAGAAGGCGAAGCATTGCAAAGCGCACCTCGTCGCCGAGCCCCCTGGGGGTCCATGACCTACAGAGATTCGCGTACACCGATCCGAGTGTCGCAAGGCGCCCTCGTGAGACATCCAATGCGCCCCGCGCGACCATTGGGCCTCATCCCGAGCGCCCATGCAAGCGAATTTGCGGCTCGCGACGACGGCTCGTCTGATAGGATCGCGACGCCGCCGCAGCGCGCGGGTTTCGCCACCGGGCGGCCTGGGATGGAACAGCCGTTGGCGCATCGCACCGCCGCTGTCAGTCTTGCGCTCGCGATCCTCACCGCGGCCTCGATCGCGTCAGCCGTCGACGTGCGGACCGGTCGGATCGATGACCTCTCCCCGACTTGGGACCGGATCGAGAGCACCGCGCCTGCGAGTCCGACCTGCGGCATGCCGTCCGTCGATTCGCAGCACGACGGGGTGTCGTACAACGCGTTTCCGATCCGAGCCAGCGTCGCGGAGAGCCTCGTCGTGGACGTACCGGCAGGCGGGACCACGCTCGACGATACGGTGCTGGCTCTCTACTGCGGCGCGTTCGATCCGGCGAGCCCGGCCACCAATCTCGTCGCCTACGACGACGACGACGGGGAGCTGAGCCTGAGTCGTTTCACCGCGGAGGACGGCGTCACCCTCGAGCCGGGCGTCGTCTATTGGCTCGTGCTCACCACCTTCGCGCCCTCCGACGTCGGTTTGTTCGAGGTGCGGCTCGAGAGTCCAACGGCGACCTTCGTTGGAAGTCATGAACGCAGCGGCAGCCTCGGCCCGGGGTCGACGCGCTGGAATCGGATCGAGGCCAACAACCCGAGCGTCGACCTCGCGTGCAGCTTGCCCGTTGCCGACGCAGCAGCCGACGACGTCGCGTTCCAGGCATTCCCGATTCGCGCCTCGGCGCTGGGGAACCTCGAGGTGGAGGTCGTCGCCGATGCGCAGACGGCGCTGGCGGACACGGTCCTGGCGCTCTATTGCGACCCGTTCGATCCGCTCGAGCCCACCGCCAATCTCGTGGCCGTGGACGACGACGATGGCCCCGAGCTGCTAAGCCGCTTCCACAGCAGCGACGGCATCGCGCTCGCGCCCGAGACCACCTATTGGCTCGTGCTCACCACCTTCGACGCCGCGTCGTACGGCACCTACCACGTGCGCATTCACGACCCGCGCATCTCGTTCGTCCCGGAGCCGGGTGCCGGCGCAGGGGTGCGAGCCGCGCTCCTGACACTCTGGTCCGTCGTGGTCTGGAGGCGCTCGCGCGGAAGCTGACGGCGCACCTCGGTTCGGCGTTGCAGCGGTCGGCGGCCGTTCCGGGCTTGCGAGAGAGGATCACCTCCAACCCCGCCGGTGTGCCAACCCGACCTGGGATCGACGTCCTGCATGCTGATGCTGTTCGCGTCGACAACCTCGAAGTGGTCGTGGCCGATCGCGTTGCGTAGATGTGGGTCGAGTCCGGACGCGGCTCGAAGCTCTCGACGATGTGCTGACCGTCGAGCGTCGACGCATATACATGTCG
>JANLUN010000851.1:0-2502 GCA_031363505.1 Planctomycetota bacterium
CGCTGCTCGGCCACGAAGTCGTCTACCCGAACTCGCTGCGCCACGATGGTCGTGGTGGTCTCTACGTCGAGGAAGCAGATCGGCTTTGGCACGTCGAACAAGGCGCGGAGCGCGCTCGATCGTTCGTTCCGAAGCGGGCCGACGGCACCATGGCGGATGCGTTCCGCTATCAGTATCAAGTTGCACCCGACGGGCGCGTGTGGGTGACCGACCAGTCGCGGCTCTATCGACTCGATGAGACGGGGGTCGCGGATCTCGTCTTGGGAACGACCCCGCGCGCGGACGAGCTGACGCGGCCGGGCCAACCCACGATCGATGCCTTGGGTCGGGTGCTCGTGAGCGACGGGATCACGCGCGCGGTCCACGTCTTCGACAACGATGGAACGCGACTCTTCGTCTGTCAGGTCGATGCATCCGAGAGGGGCGGCGGCTCATACCGTGTCGCGCGCGATGGCCACATCTGGCTTTCGACGAAGAACGGGTTTGCCCTATTCGACTTGCACGGAGAGCGAGTTGGAATGCCTCTCTCGGCCGCAGCGTCGGAGTCGAGCGGGGATGGCGACACGCATCCTCGATGGGACGAGGTCGACGTAACGGACGACGCGATGCGTACGCTAGATTCGATCCGCCGGCGTCCGGACGGTCGGTGGCTGACCGAGATGCCCAACCGGGCGCTCCTCTTTGATGGGGGCATGGTGCTCTTGGAGAAGCCGGCCGTGAGCGCGCCCGCCGACTTGCACTTCTACGCGCGCGACGCGAAGCCCATCCGATCCGTGGCGTTGCCGGGCGACATCCAGACGGGCCGCTTGTCCGTGTCGAAGAACTGTGTCGTCGCCGGCGGTTACGTGCCGCCGTGGATCATCTATCGCATCGACGACCGCGCACTATTTCGCTTCGAGCGAGCCGCGCATGGAATGGCAACGGACGCCGTGGGACAGACACAGGACGGACGCACGTTGCTCGTACTCGATCTCGCGCAGATGGAGTTGACCCACTACGAACTGCCCTAGCCCGACCTTCTCACCAGGTCTCGGCATGAGCTGCGGATGACGGGCGGAGAGGCGTGGATCGCGTCCGCGGACCGGGATGTGTCCTGGCGAGCGGCTGACCGCGTGCTTTGGCTGCCTCGATGTCGACTTCTCGTGCTCGCGGCGATGCGTTTCACTGTGCGCGGACACACTTCGAGCCCGCGGAGTTCACCCGCACACGTTCAGACGCCTGCGTGTTCGCGCGCTTCTTAGCCCGATGGTGCTGGCGCCGCCGTGACGTTTTTCCACGCGCGGAGAAACACGTCCGCCCACGGGTACGCCTGCGACATCGACACCAGCACGCGTCGCACGCTCACGGTGACGCGCGCGCCGATCTTGAAGAGCTTCAGTCGGATCGTCCCGCACTGCGCGGTCGCGAGGTCCGTGCCGCTCAGGCCGATGCGCCGCAGCGCCGACATCAGTACGTACGCGAGCGAGCTGAAGTACAGCCGCAGTTGGTTCGCGCGCATCGTCGCCGCGCTCGTGCGATCGGCGAACAGGCCGAGCTGCTGCTCCTTGATGCGGTTCTCCATCTCGCCGCGCGCGCAGTAGACATCCTCGTACAGCTCGCGCGCGTCGATCTCGTCTACACCCAGCGACGTCACGACGAAACGCGGGTTGTCGCCCTTCGGCAGGTACTCCGCCTTCGCCACCACGCGGCGCATTCGACTCCAGGAGTCGAGCGTGCGGTACTCCAGCTCTTTGAAGTTCCGCGCGGCTTTCAGCGTCGCCGCGTACGTCATCTGCGCCAGGCCCAGCTCGTACTCGATCTCGCGCTGGAGTCGCTCGTTCCGTGCCAGGCCGAAGACGTACTCCACGCCGTTCGATTCACACCACGTCATCAGCGCGTCACGAAAAAAGCCCGAGTCCGCGCGCAAGACGATGCGCGTCGACGGCCACGATCCGCGGATCTGCGCGACGATGCGTTCGATCTCCTCTTGCGATCCCGCACTCCCGTCGATGTTCGAGCTGCGCAGCCGCGCACACAGGAGGTGATCTCCCGCGAAGATGTACAGCGGCAGGTAGCAGTAGCTGTCGTAGTAGCCGTGGAAGAAGCTGCCTTCTTGGTTGCCGTGGATCGGGTCGTCGGTCGAGTCGAGGTCCAGCACGATTCGCTCCGGTGCCGTGCTGTGCGCCTCGATGAAGAGATCGACCAAGAGCTCGTCCACTTTCGCCGCGTCGAGCTCGATGCGCCGGTAGCGATCCGCAGCAGCCGACTCGGGCCTGCTCAGCTCGAGCCGATTTAGCGTGCTCTTGCCCGCGAGTGCTTCGTCGCGGCCAACGATCGTGCGCAGCAAAAGGTCGTTGCGCAGGTGCTCGTGATCGTTCAGGTCCTCGTACCCCGCCGCGATTGCGTACACGCGCTGGCGCACCAGCTCCAGCACCCCGTGATCGACACGCGTCGGCTCCCGGTGATCCCGGAAGCACGCCGCGAAGCGGTCCAAGGCCCGCGTCCGCCGGTCGACCTGCGAGA
>JANLUN010000612.1:0-5490 GCA_031363505.1 Planctomycetota bacterium
CAACCGCCAAACGCGACATCGTCAGAGAGCGCGAGCACGACCGCGCTTCCACCGGCAGCCGACTCGGTCGCATCGAAACCGTAGACCTCGCACTCGACAACTCGCACGGCGCCGGCGCAGTTGTCCACTCGCAGGGTCTCCTCGAACGGAGGCGGCACGACGGTGGAGCGCTCACCGGACAGCTGCATGCGCGCGATGACAAGCGTTCGTCCGCGCGCGATGTTCTGGATCACCACGGTGCCCGCCGCGACCGGCAGAACTCCGGCGTCGCCCACGACGGTCAGTCCTTTTCCGTCGATCGTGAAGCCGTCGTAGCTGCCGGACTTCACCAGGATCGTGTCCCCTTCGCTCGCAGCATCGATCGCGGGCTGAATCTGCGTGAAGCCGCTACCACCGGCAGCGTCGACGACGATCACACCCGCGCGCGCGGGCGCGGATACGAGAGCGATGCACGCGAAGAGCAAGTGAGTCGAATTCATGCTGGTCTCCTGGCGAGTCGATGCCGCGAAAGAGCGCTGGACGCTGCGATGCCGCGGCAGGTGTAGTCCCCCCCGCCGATGCGCGCGAGTCTAGCACGGACCGCCGATCCAGACCGGTTCGCAATTACCCCTAACGCGCGATGCGCGAGCCCGACACGATCGTGATCCAGCTCTTGGCGCCGAGCAGCCAGTCGATGGGCTCGATGTCGTACCTGGATCGGTCCGTCCGCGGATGCAGCAGGGCGAGCTCCGAGTAGCCATCTCCGTCGAGGTCGCTCAGCGGGATCGCGCGAGCTCTGCACTCGTACTCGAGGGGATCGTCGTCCTCGAAGATCACGTGTTGATCCGAGCCCGATCGAACGCGAACGGTCCCGAACTCGACGCCTTCTCCGATCTCGATCGTGTCGAACGATCCATCCGCGTCGAAGTCGAAGCGCTGTGTCGCCCGATCTGAAGTTGACGCCAGTTCGGCTTGCGACCGCAACGCGTCCGCGCCGGTCAGCGTCTCGATGCGGGCTCCGTCCGGGTAGCGATACACAGCGAGCGTCGCGGGAGTATCGTTGGTCGCAGAGCAGAAAATGGCCACCGCCGGTCCATCGCGATCGATCGCATACACGCCGAAGCAATCGATCGGGTGTTGCGCTTCTCGCGCCTCCGTCCGAAACACCATGCCCTGCGGCGTCGGCGTCCGCCGATGGCTACAAGCTGCGGAATACAGCGATGCGAGCGCGAGGCCCAGAAGTGCGAGCGTGAACAGCACGCGACGCGTTCGTGGTCTAGCCAGAGGAGCAAGTTGAGATCGACCCGAGCGCATGACTGACTTCCAGATTACCACTCGGGTCCCTGCTCGCTAAGGTACGCGGCTTCGCCTCCGATGATCGCCGACCTCGACGACGCTGCTTCGACGCCGCGCCCCCACTACGACGTGTGCATCGTCGGCTCCGGTCCAGCCGGGACGACGCTCGCGTGCGAGCTCGCGGACTCGGGGCTTGCGATCGCTGTTCTCGAGAGCGGAGTTCTCGAGAACACGCCGCATGCCGATCGATTGCGGCGCGTCGAGAGCGACGGCATCCGCATCAAGAACTACTCGCGCGAGCGCGTTCTCGGCGGCGCATCGACGACGTGGGCCGGGCTCTCCAGTCCGCTCGACGAGATCGACTTCTCCAATCGGCCGTACTTGCGCTTCTCTGGGTGGCCGATCGCTCGCGCGGAGTTCACGCGCTATTACGCGCACGCCGCGGAGCGTTACCGCTTTCCCGCACTCACCGCGTTCACTTCGAGCGGCTTCGGCGCACTGCGCAATCGAGGTGACCTCCAGCCCAAGTGGCGCGCGGTCGACGAGAAGATCTTCCTCGCGTGCAGCGAGCCGCAGAACTTCGGTGTCGAACAACGCCAGCTCTACGGCTCGGAGCGCGTCGATCTGTGGCTCGATGCGACCGTGCTGCGGCTCGAATGCGAGCCAAACACGCGCCGCGTGCGACAAGCGATCGTGAGAACACACGGCGGGCGTGAGCTCGCAATCCGTGCACGCGTGTTCATCCTCGCAACAGGCGGCATCGAGAACGCGCGTCTGCTGCTCAACTCGCGCGACCTCTGCGCGGCGGGACTCGGCAACGAACGCGATCAAGTCGGCCGTTACTTGATGAACCACCCAAAGAACTACCACGGCATCCTGCACCTCGACCGACCGGTGACGGACGCGCCGTATTACTTCGGCTGCTTGCACCAAGGGTTCGCCGGCTACGCGGGACTGCGTCTGCCCGAAGGTGTGCAACGCGAGCGTGCGCTTCTCAACTCGTACGTGCGCCTCGAGCCGCTCTTCCCGTGGTCGGACAACCTCGGCGTCGAAGCGCTCGTGGTCATCGCGAAGAAGAGCGCGTTCCTTCGTGGCCGCGTGAAGGGGCGACAGGAAAAGGAAGTCGTCTCGCTCCGCGACTACTCCGAGACCGGCGACGACAACGATCTCCAGAACGAGCGCAAGCTGCCGAGCGACTGGATGCGCCTCGGCTTCGAGGTCGCGCGCAACGCGCCGAGTGTCGCGAGCTACCTCTACAGCCGGTTGGTCCGTCGCGCGAAGCCGAACGTCACGCGCGTTCGCCTGCGCAACTTCATCGAGATGGAGCCGCTGCCCGAGAATCGCGTGACGCTCTCGGACGAGCTCGATGCGTACGGTCAGCGCATTCCGCTCGTTCGACATCGCCCGAGCGAGCTCGATCGCCGATCGCTTGTCGCACTGCACGCGGCGCTCGCCCTCGAGTTCAAGGGCGCCGGCGTCGGTCGACTCGAAACGTCGCTCGAGAAGGCGGATCCCTGGCCGATCGACCAAGACGCGTCGCACCACATGGGGACGACCCGGATGGGCATCGATCCCGCGAACTCGGTCGTCGATTCCAATGGTCGTGTGCACGGCGTGGACAACGTGTTCGCCGCCGGCGCGTCCGTCTTTCCGACGAGCGGCTGCGCGAACCCGACGTTCACGATCGTCGCGCTGTCGATCCGCCTCGCCGAGCACTTGCGTACGCGGGTCTTCGTGAAGGAGCCCGCGCGATGACCGCACCGCGCAACGTCCTCGTCCTCGGCTCGGGCAAACGCGTGCGCGAAGCCGCGCTGCCGGCGCTGCTCCAGCTCGAGGATCGCTTCACGGTGCGCGCGATCGTCGCGCGCACGCGCAAGACGATCGAAGTCCGCGGCCAGAAGATCGACGTCGTGCCGATCACGGAGCTCACACCCACCGAGATCTGCAGGGCGGACCTCGTGTCGTGCGCCGTGAGCAAGGACGCCGTGCCCGCAGTGCTCGCGCTGCTCACCGCGCAAGATGTGTCGCACGTCGATCTTCTGATCGACACGCCGGTCGTGCGTTTCAAGCACTTCCGTCACGTCGAGCTGCTCCGCCGCTTTCGAAACGTGTGGGTCGCCGAAGATACGAGCGAGTTGCCGTGGCTCGACACGGTGCGCGAGGCCGTGCGACGCGACGTGCTCGGCAAGCTGACGCGCGTCGACTTCCATCGTTCTGCGTATGCCTACCACGGCATCGCGATGGCGAAGTCGGTGCTCGGCGGCACGCGCGTCTTGCGCGGGAGGCGGCGCGAGGACACGGACGGCAGCGCGGTGCGCGAGCTCGACCTCGACAACGGCACGCACGCGACGATCATCGAGCCGCGCGACTACGCCATCGGACACATCGAAATCACCGGCGAGCGTGCGACGGTTTCTGATCATCCGGCGCAGACGCGGCGGAGGTCACTCGCGCTCGACCCCATCGCGCGCGGCACGGAGCTCCACGGTTTCCGGCTCGCATCGGTCGAGACGAAGCTCGACACGCACGAGATCGAGCTCGCGCGCGGCGATCCAGAATCGGCGCGCGTCACGGCACGCATGGATGCATTGAAGCGCGTCGGCTTCTACCGACTGCTCCGTAGGATCGACGCCGGCGAAGGCGCCTATCCGCTCGACGCGGCGCTCGAGGACACGGTCGTCGACTACTGGCTGGAGAAGCTCGGCGTCTGGCGCGACACCGCGTTCACGAGCCCGCGCGCCGCAGCCGGCCGATTCCTGCTGCGGAGCATGTCTCGCATCGCGGGCGGTTGAATCGTCGACGGACGATTCTGCTCCGCGAGCTCAAGACTCGACCGCTCCGCGTCCGAACGGGAGCCGGCCGAGGACTCCCCTCCCCGGCGCGCCCTTCTCCAGGTCCATTCACAAGGAGTTCGTGCCCGTGCAGTACATTCCCACGTTGGTCTCGCGTCGCTATTGGATGTGGCTCGCCGGCTCATTGCTCGCATTCGTCGCTGGCTGTTCCGGTGGAAGCTCCGGCGGCGGAAGCATCGAAGGTCTCTCGGTCGCCGAGCAAATGTCGGTGGTCACCGTCGACGAAGACGACCTGCCGCTCGTGCTCGCTCCTTCCACGGAGAACGACGCGCTGACGTTTCCGTCCGACGCCGACTACAACACGGACGTCTCGAACAGCCACGTGTACGACTCGTCGATGGAGACGCTGTCGACCGTCAACGAGATCCTGTGCATGTTGACCCAGACCGCGTACGACGACATGGTCAACATGGGTCCTTACAACGCGCAGATCGACGAAGCGAGTTGCGCCAAGGGCTCGCAGAGCGGATCGAGCACCTCGGAGACGGGGCAATCGTCCGGTGCACAAGCGGTAGCGCCGTCCATATGGATCGTCGACAGCTCGCGCGCCAGCCGCGACTCGGATCAGATCGTGGAGTTCTGGGTCCCCCAGGCAGAGGACAGCTCCAAGCCCGCGGGCAAGATCTGGGGACACATGGTGATCAGCGAGGGCTCAAGCGCGGAGAATCCGTTCGGCGTGTTCGAGCTCAACTTCGCGATGGTGCCCGACGGCGGCACCGTCGACGACGCCGTGTTCACCGGAACGCTGCGCACGCTCGACGTGCTGGCCGGCTTCATCGGCTTCAGTTTCTTCATGAGCAAGGGTGACGTGAACGTAGCGCACGCTCCGGGCGAACAATCTCGGATCGTTCAAGCCAACGTGAACATGTTCGCGGATCAGTCGCAGGGCGTGGCGTACATCGTCAAGGAAGAGCGCTACAACCAACCACCCGGCGGTGACTCCGGTCCGCTCGTCGATAGCTATCGCATCGCGTTCGACTTGAACAACGTCCTGCGCGCGAAAAACATCGATCCGTCCGTATGTTTGTCGCGCACGACGTTCGACACGCGCATCTGGCGCTACAACCTGTACTACGCGGACGGCGAGCAAGCCGGAGAACGAGTCGAGCGCAACTCCGGCTTCGGCTTCCAGACCGCGAACGGCGAATACGGCTGGATCGGCTACTACGGCATGTGGGTGCCGCCCGGCGTGACGCTCGACTCGGGCGACACCGTGACGCGCCACGTGTTCGGTGACCAGACCGCGACGGCCTACACGGTGATCAAGGCGCCGGGCAAGCTGATCAAGAACACGCGGCACACGCTCGATCTCACCGAGATCGCGGGCGAGTCGTTCGAATGGTGGGACTACGGCGAGCCCGGC
>JANLUN010000650.1:0-6873 GCA_031363505.1 Planctomycetota bacterium
CGATCGTGTGCGGCTCCGCGAGACCGCCGGCATCTTCGATCGATACGAGCAGGTAGCCCCGATGTCTACGCAACGTCATCGAAGCCGGCGGATCCTGCGGTGACTCGCGCAGCATCGTCAGCCGGCGCGTGACCGAGTCGAGCACGGTCGTCCGCCGCCGCCGCAACGGAGCGTCGAGCACGAGGCTGCCGGCGCGCTGCCCCGCGCTCCGGCTCCACGAGAACTCCGCCGAAAGCACCGGATCGCGACCCGCGCGCCACGATCCGCCGGTCAAACGGAAGGGGATGTCGCGCTCTTCGCTCGGCGCGAGCTCGAAAGCGAGCGGCAAACCTTCGACTTCGAAGGCGCCGCGGCGGAGAACGATCTCGGCACGAACACGGGCGCGAAACGGAAACGGGTTTCGGACGCGCGCGCTCGACGCGAAGCTCCCAAACCAACCACCGCGACCGCGCGCGGCTCCGTCGGAAGTTCCCATCTCGAGCTCAGGTGCGTGCACGGGGTAAGGCCCTCGGTCGTGCGGCGCGAGCGCGGTGAGCGCACGGATCGCGAGCGCGCGGTACGGCTCGCGCGTCAGGCAGCCGAACGACCCCGCGCGGAACGCGTCGAGAAGTTCCTCCGGTGCGTCGAGGCCGATCGTCCACCGCTCGCACGGCCATTCCGGTTCGGCCGCTCTCCATCCCGCCGGTCCCGTGGCGAAACCGACGAGACGTTCCTCCGCGACGAAACGTCGATGGCGTTCGGTCGCGCGATGCGCGAGCAAGACCGACGGCAGTCCCGCGTCGCGCGCATCGAGGCACACGTCGCGCGAGTACGACGCGATGCGCGGCGCGATCTTCGGGAGCACCGAGTGCAGTAAAGGAGCGATCACCGGCACGAGCGTTCGGTCGGCGACCTCGATCCAGTGGAGCGTGGGTGTCGCCGAATCCTCGGCGCAGATCTCGATCGCTTCTTCGAACAGTGGAATCGGCTCGCCGCGGTAGCGCGCGCTGAACGCGCCGCCGGCATCGAGCGACGATAGCTCGACCCAACTCTTCTCCGCGAGCAGTCCGGCGCCGTCGGTGGTCCGTTCGAGCGTCTCGTCGGCGAAGAGCGCGAGTTCGCCGCCCAGGCACGCGCGCAGCTCGTAACCGACGCCGTCGAGACCGATCTCCAGCGCTCGCTGCAGACCGGCGAGCGTGTTTTCCGGAGCTTCGAGCGGAACGCCGCGCGCGCCCAGGATCCACGGTGGTCCCGGCGTCCCGGCTGTGACGCGCTCGCTCATCCGAAACGCGCGCTCACGCGAGCTCGATCCACGGACCGCGGTGCGGCACGCACTCACCGACGCGGTGAATCGGCAGCCTTCTCGCTGCGAGCTCGCGCTCGAGCTTCGGCGCATCGCCCGGTGCGATGACGATGAGCAGTCCGCCCGACGTCTCGGCGTCGAAGACGAGCTGCACGAGCGCACGTTCGAGACCTTCGCGCACGCGGACGACATCGCCGAGCGCGCTCTCGCCGCGTTTGCTGGCGCCCGACACGGTCCCGCGCCGCGCGAGGTCGAGCGCACCGGGGAAGATCGGCAGCGCGGCCAGGTCGATGAGGATCGTGACCTGGCTCGCGACCGCGATGTTGCGTGCATGTCCGACGAGACCAAAACCCGTCACGTCCGTGCACGCATGCGCACCGACCGCGTTCATCGCGGAGGCCGCGCTGTCGTTGAGCCTCGCCATCTGCTTCGCGGCGGGCTCGAGCGTCGCCCACGGGATCTTCTGTTGCTTCGCCGCGGTGGTCATCGCCCCCATCCCGAGCGACTTCGTCAGATACAAGACATCACCCGCGCGCGCGCCCGAGTTGGCCGCGATCTTGCGCCGATCGACGAAGCCGGTCACCGCGAAACCGAACAGCGCCTCGTTCGACTGCACCGTGTGGCCACCGATGACCACCGCGCCCGACTCGCGGATCTTGTCGAAGCCGCCGCGAAAGATCTCCGCGGTCCACTCCGGGGGAAAGTCGCGCGGGATTCCCGCCAAGTTGAGCGCCGTGAACGGCCGCGCCCCCATCGCATACAGGTCGGACAGCGCGTTCGCAGCCGCGATCGCTCCGTAGTAGAACGGATCGTCGACCACCGGCGGGAAGTAGTCGATCGTCTGGACGAGCGCGAGCTCGGTATTCGAAGGCAGACCTTCGACGCCACCGAGGCTGACGACACCAGCGTCGTCGAACGTCTCAGGTCCTACGAGCACGCGCTCGTCCGGTGGTCCGCTGATGCCGCGCAGTACCTGCGCGAGCTGCCCGATCGGCAGCTTGGCGGCTCAACCGGCGCAGTCGGCGTAATCGGTAAGGCGCTTGGCCTGTGAAGGTTCCATGGACGCCGAGGATAGCGTCGTGCGACCTGAGCACAAACGCGGGACCGCGCGTTCACGCCTTGACGTAGTTCGCGCGACCGTTCATGCGGCTCGCGAGCGCGTTGCGCGTGTCGATCACGAGGCCCGCGTTCGCGGCAATGAGGTCGTAGTCGATCGCCGCGTGATCGGTCGCGACGACGACGACATCGAAGCTCGCCACGCGCTGCGCTTCCAGCTGGATCGATCGAAGCGAGCGCACGCTCACGTCGGCCGCGAGCGGCGGGATCGGAACGAGCGGGTCGCTGTACTCGACGAGCGCGCCCTCGCGTGTGAAGAGTCGCACGAGCTCGACCGCCGGCGACTCGGTGATCGTGTCGACCTCGGCCTTGTACGCGAGACCGAGCACGAGAACACGCGCTCGCTCGAGCTCGACGCCGCGCGCTGCAAGCGCCGCGCGCGTCCGGTCGACGACGTGCTGCGGCATGCGTCGATTGACCTCGCCCGCGAGTTCGATGAACGGCGTCGCGGCACCCGCACGACGCGCGACCCACGTGAGGTAGTACGGATCGATCGGGATGCAGTGTCCACCTAGACCAGGGCCCGGCGTGAACTTCATGAAGCCGAACGGTTTCGTCGCGGCCGCGTCGATCACCTCCCACACGTCGAGTGAGAGCGCGTCCATCGCGATCTTGAACTCGTTGACGAGCGCGATGTTCGCGGCGCGGTACACGTTCTCCAAGAGCTTGGCGCTCTCGGCGACCTCGGCCGACGACACGCGGTGCACGGACTGGATCGCGGTGCGATACAAGAGCTCTGCCGTGTCGCCCGAGCGCGCACACGTCCCGCCGACGAGCTTCGCGATCGTGGCCGTGCTCACGTCCTCTCGACCCGGATCCTCGCGCTCGGGCGAGTACGCGAGGAGCACGTCGACGCCCGGTTCGAATCCGTGCTCGCGGAAGACGTCACCGATCACCGTGCGCGTCGTGCCTGGAAACGTCGTCGACTCGAGCACGACGAGCGCTTCGCGCTGCAGGTTCGACGCCAAGGTCCGCGCGGCCGAGGTCACGCATTCGAGATCCGGCTCGCGCGTGGGCAAAAGCGGCGTCGGTACGGAGATGAGCGCGATGTCGACGTCGCGCAGTCGTTCGGGGTCCCCGGTCGCCTGGAAGCGGCCGCTCGCGCGCAGGCGCTGCACGAGACCCGGCGTCAAGTGATGGAGAGTGTTCTCGCCGCGTTCGATGCGCGCGAGCTTGTCGGGATCGCGCTCGAAGCCCAAGACGCGGTAGCCCGCGTCGACGAACGCGCGCGAGAGCGGCAGACCGACGCTGCCCAGACCGACCACGGCGATGCGTGCGCTGCGTGCGTCGATCTTCGACTCGAGCGTGGCCTCGCCGGCATCCATGCGTGCCAGTCGACGGCGGACGGCGCGTTAACTTCCCGCGGCAGCTGCGAAGGCACGCACGAGGTCCGCTTCGTCGCCGTCGAGCAGCGTGCGCGGATCGACGAGCACCGCGCCGTCGTGAATGCGCGCGAACACGGGCGGATCGAATTGACGGAGCCGCGTCACGACCGCGTTCGCCGAGGCGCGAGCGTGCTCGACGCGCACGACGAACGTCGGAATCGTGACGCCTGGCGCGCTCCCGCTGCCCGGCTGCGATCCATCCGGCCGAACCGAGGTTCGAAAGCCGGAGAGCGCGCCGATCGCGGCCGCGATCGCGGTCGCGCGCTCGCGCATCTGCGATTCGGGCCGTGAGAGCATCGCGCGCACCGGGATCTCGCCCGCGCGCCCTGCGAGCCACAGCTCGATCGTCTTCTCGAGCCCCGCGAGCGCGACCTTGTCGAGACGCAGCGCGCGGTAGATCGGGTTCTTCCGCATCGCGTCGATGGCGGCGCGCTTCCCGACGACGAGTCCGGCTTGCGGCGCACCGAGCAACTTGTCGCCGCTGAACGTGACGATGTCGACTCCGCTCTTCACTGCGTCGACGACGAGCGGCTCGCCTCCAAGCACACTCGCGAGCGGTTGCGCGCCGCCCTCTTCGAGCAGGCCCGAACCGAGATCGAACGCCGACACGATGCCGCGCTCGCGGCCGAGCTCCGCGATCTCGCTCGCCGCGACGTCTTCCGTGAAACCGACGACGCGAAAGTTGCTCGTGTGGACTTTCATCAAGAGGCCCGTGCGCGGCGTGATGGCATCGCGGTAGTCGGCGGCGCGCGTGCGATTCGTCGTACCGACCTCGACGAGCGTCACGTTGGCGCGCGCCATCACGTCGGGCACCCGAAAGGAACCGCCGATCTCGACGAGCTCGCCGCGGGAGACGATCGCTTCGCGTCCGCCCGCGAACGTTTGAAAGGCGAGCAGCACAGCGCCTGCGTTGTTGTTGACGCCGATGGCCGCTTCGGCGCCCGTCAATCGACACAGGAGCTCGCTCAAGCGATCGTCGCGTTGATTGCGCTCACCGGTTTCGCGATCGACTTCCAAGACGCAATAGGCGCGCGCGGCCTCGGCCATCGCTGCGGCGGCTTCGTGATGCACGGGCGCGCGACCCAAGCCGGTGTTGAGCACGACGCCCGTCGCGTTGATCGCGCGACGAATGCCGCGTCGCAGCTCGCGCTCGGCATGGGCCTCGATCGCGCGTACGTGAGCGTCGCGCGCGAGCCGCTCGTGCAGCTCAGCCGACGTCAGCGTGCCGGCGCGGATCTCCTCGCGCCAACCGTCGAGGACCAACGTGGCGAATTTCGCAAGGAGCCGCGCCTCGATGCGCGCCGCGAGCGGCGCGAGCGGCGGACTGCGCAGCACCAGATCGACCGCGGGCAGCAATCGATACGCCTCTTGAGAATCGGCGGTAGAACGGGTCACCGCCCAAGTCTCCGCCCCGGGCGACCTGGGTCACAAGCAAAAGTTGGCCTCGCGCTCGCGGCGAGCGATGCCTAGTCTCTGCCGAACACCGCATGCCTCCCACCACGCTCGCCCGTCCCCACTGGAGGCTCCGCCGGGCAGATCCCCGTCATGTCAGCGAGCTGGTTCGCGCCCACGGCGTGTCGGAGATCGTCGGTCGCCTGCTCGTGACGCGCGGGATCATCGAGCCGGACCGCGCGCACGCACACCTCGAGCCGAGGCTCACGGCGCTGCACGACCCGGCGCTGCTCCCGGACATGAGCGCGGCCACGCGGCGCATCGCGCGCGCGATCGCGGACGGCGAGACGATCCTCGTGCACGGCGACTACGACGTCGACGGTGTCACGGGGACGACGCTCTTGATGCGGCTCTTCGAGAAGCTCGGCGCGCGTGCATGTTGGCACATCCCGAACCGCTTCACCGACGGCTATTCGTTCGGCGCGCACTCCGTTGCACGCGCGCAGGAAGTCGGCGCGCGCCTCGTGATCAGCGTCGACAACGGCACGTCCGCGGTCGAGACGATCGCGGAGCTCAAGCGCCATGGCATCGACACGATCGTCACGGACCACCATGAACCGCCGCAGGGCGCGCTCCCGCCCGCGGTCGCGATCGTCAACCCGAAGCTCACGGGCTCCACGTATCCGTTCCGCGAGCTGTGCGGCGGCGCGGTCGCGTTCAAGCTCGCGTGGGGCGTGTGCCAAGAGCTCTCGGGCGGCGGCCGCGTGCGCGACGAGCTGCGCGAGTACCTCGTCGAAGCGATGGCGTACGTCGCGATCGCGACCGTGTGCGACGTGGTGCCCCTGGTCGACGAGAATCGCGTGCTGGCGCATTTCGGCCTGCGCGCGCTCGAAAACTCCAAGGATCCGGGGCTGGCGGCGCTGGTGCGCATCGCGCGGATCGAGGGACCGCGGCTCAGGGCTGACGACGTGGCCTTCCGCATCGGCCCGCGCATCAACGCCGCCGGCCGCTTGGGCAGCGCGCAGCGGGCGGTCGAGCTCTTGCTCGCGTCCGACGCCAGCAGCGCGCAGGCCGCGGCCGCCGAACTCGACCGGCTCAACGAGGAGCGCAAACGCGTCGAGGCGCTGCTGCTCCAGGAGGCGCTGCGTGCGGCCGAGCCGTTCCAGGACGCGCGCGAACACCCGGTGCTCGTGCTGGCGGGCGAAGGCTGGCACCAAGGCGTGGTCGGCATCGTCGCCGCGCGCCTGGTCGAGCGCTTCGGGCGGCCGGCGATCGTGATCGGCCTCGACGGAGCGCAGGGCCGCGGCAGCGCGCGCTCGGTGCCGGGCTTCGACGTGCTGGCCGCGCTGTCCGGCGGCGCGCCGCACCTCTTGCGCTTCGGCGGACACGAGCAGGCCGCGGGCTGCGAAGTCGAGCGCGACGCGATCCCCGCGCTGCGCAGCGCCGTCAACGCCCGCGCCCACGAGCTCTTGGAGCGCGACGCGCTCGAAGCGCCCGCCACCTGGATCGACGCCGAACTGCCTTTCGGCCAGGTCGACGAGAGCCTGATGAAGGAACTCGAACGGCTGGAGCCCTTCGGGGAACGCAACGAGCGTCCGCTGTTCCTCAGCACCGGGTTGCGCCTGGTCGAAGCGCCGCGCGTCATGGGAGCGGACGGCTCGCACCTCGCGCTGCGCCTGCGATCGGGCGCGCGCGAGC
>JANLUN010000774.1:0-3571 GCA_031363505.1 Planctomycetota bacterium
GTCCGCTTGGCGGTTTCGACGATCTCGAGCCCCGACTGATCGAGGGCCTCGTGGTCGTACGCCTCCATGCGGATCTGGATCTTGTCCTTCATGCGCGAGACGCAGTGAGCGGTGCCGGTTGCGGGCCGTGTTCCAAGGTAAAAATGAGTAGGAAACTTCCGGGGCTCACCGAGGGCAGACGCGGCCCGCGCGTGATCCGGAGTAAAGGGCCGAGAAAAATAGCAGTGCGGGGGTTGCGCGTCAACGCTGCGGGTACCGGGGAAGCGCGAACTGCTCACCGCCAGACGAGTCCGCGGGCTTCGAGCTCGTCCTCCGGCACCCTCCGATAGCCGGCCGGAAGCATCGCGAAACCAGCCCGGCCTTGGGACAGGGACCGCACGGCGGTCGAATAGCCGAACATCTTCGAAAGCGGGACCAGGCCGACGATCGTGCGCAGGGGGCCGTCGGAATGCACCTCGCTCACCTCGGCCTTGCGGCCGCCGAGGTCGGCGATGATCCCGCTCGAAAACTCGGCCGGGCACTGAATCTCGAACGACATCAGAGGCTCGAAGAGCCCCGCCCCGGCGCAGTCGAGCGCCTGTTTCAGCGCCAGATTCGCGGCCTGCGTGAACGCGACCTCGGAGTCGCGCGCCGGATCGGAAGCTCCGCCGACCACGCGGATTCGGGTGTGAATCAAGGCAAACCCAAATCGCGGCCCGGACTGCGCGTCGACCGCAAGCGTCTCGATGACGGCGGGCCGCATCGCGACCGGCACCGGAGCGAGGGGCGCGATCGTGACGGTCGTGGCTTGCGCCGCGGCGTCGGGTTCGACGACGAGCTCGACCGCGCCGTAGATCTCCTTGTTGCCGAGCACGCGCTCGACCACGCCACGTCCCCGGCCGGGGGCCAGCACGGCCTCGCGGTACGCCACGCGCGGCGCGCCGACGTTCGGCTTCACGTGGAATTCGCTGACGAGCCGGTGGCGCAGAACCTCGAGGTGCAGCTCCCCCATTCCCGCGATGAGCCATTGTCCGGTGTCGGGATCCTCGGTGACGCGAAACGTCGGGTCTTCGTGCTCGAGGCGCAGCAGCGCGAGTCGCAGCTTGTCCCGCTCGGCCGCGGTGCCGGGCTCGATCACGAGCACCATCACGGGCAGTGGGAACGACGGATTCTCGAGCACGATCGGTGCAGCGCGATCGCACAGCGTGTCGCCCGTGGCCGTCACTTTGCAGCCCGTGAGACCGACGATCTCGCCCGGCCCCGCGCTCTCGAGCGCCGCGCCGGAGTTCGCATGCATGCGCAAAATGCGCGCGATGCGCTCCGTCTTCTGCGCGCGCGGGTTCCACACGTGCATGCCCACCGTGAGCGTTCCCGAGTACACGCGTGCGAACGTCAGGTCGCCGTACGGCAGCACTTGCAGTTTGAATGCGAGCGCGCACAGCGGCTCGTCAGGGCGCGGCGCGCGCTCGACGGATTCGTGCGTGCGCATGTCGAGTCCGCGAATGGGCGGGAGATCGAGCGGCGACGGCAGGTAATCGACGACGGCGTCGAGCAACGCGTGGATCCCGAGGTTCTTGAGCGCGGCGCCGCATAGAACCGGCACGAGCGTCCCTGCGATCGTGCGCCGGCGCAGAGCGAGCGCGAGCGCCGCGCGATCGGGCTCGCGCTCGGCTATCAGCGCGTCGAGGAGTCCCTCGTCGTCCTCCGCGAGCGCGTCTAGAAGCTCCGCCCGCAGGACGCCGATCTCGTCGCGCGACGCTTCGGAATAGGGCTTCGACTCTGCTTGCAACGGCGGAGCAGCTCCGCGGAAGTTCCATGTGTGTCCGGAGAGCAAGTCGACGATGCCGACGAGCACGCCCTCCTCGAAGAGCGGGTACTGCACGGGAATCGCGGGGGCCGAGAGCCGCTTGCGCACGTCCGCCACGACGCGCAGAAAGTTCGCGCCCGCGCGATCGAGCTTGTTCACGAAGACGAAGTACGGCACGTGGTGGCGACGCATCTGACGCCACACCGCTTCCGACTGCGCCTGCACGCCCATCACCGCGTCGAGCACGAGCACCGCTCCATCAAGAACGCGCATGCAACGCTCGACTTCGACCGTGAAGTCCACGTGACCGGGCGTGTCGATCAGATTGATCGTGTGACCGCGCCAGGGGATCGTCGTCGCGGCTGCGGTGATCGTGATCCCGCGCTCGCGTTCTTCGGCCATCCAATCGAGGACCGCGGTGCCCTCGTCGACGTTTCCGAGTCGATGCTCGACGCCCGAGTCGAACAGGATGCGCTCCGACACCGTCGTCTTGCCGGCGTCGATGTGCGCCGCGATCCCGATGTTGCGGAGGCGCGCGAGATCCATGCAGGCATGGTACCGACCGTGGGTTGCTCGGCGCGCGAGCGCGGCCGTGGCTCACCGCGCGAGCGTCGGATTCTGCCGCAGGAACTCGTCGGCCCAACGATAGTGCGCCAGCAGTTCCGGCGTCGGCTCACCGAGCAGCGCCAGCGCGGCGTAGAGCGCCTCGATCGAAGCGAGACCCTGCGTCGGATCCTGGAAGAGCTTGCTCTTGCGCGGATACGCGGACACGAGCGGCGGCAGACGCCGGCGCGGTGGATCGCCGTCGATGGTCGCGAGCAGGAGATCGACTTTGCGCCACGCGCAATCGACGAGCAGCAGCCCGTGCCCCTGATCCGCGCGCGAGAGCGGCTCGCCGTCCGGATGGAGCAAGATCCGCTGGCCCGCGGCGATGTGTCGATCGGCGCGGTACACGACGAACTCGACGCCGCTCATCCCGTGCAGCGGCGTGAGCGAACATTTCTTCGCGGACTCGCGCGGATCGCGCAGGATCAGGATGTCGACGGCCACGTCAGCGAAGCTACTGCGTTCGAGCGCCGCGACCGCAGGCTTTCGCGTGCTGCGAGCATCGACCCGCGTGCAAGAACCGCGTGCACGCGACTGCGCGACACGCACCCGGGAATGACGACGCCCCGCTTTCGAGGTGCGAAAGCGGGGCGCGCGAAGACATCGAACTCTGCGGGAGCCGCAGATTCAATTCGCGTAGTGGCTGTACGCCTTGTTGGCCTCGGCCATCTTGTGGACGTTTTCCTTCCACTGCACCGACGTGCCCGTACCCGAGTACGCATCGGCCAGCTCTTCGGAAAGTCGCTTGGCCATCGGCTTGCCCTTCTTCTTGCGGGCGTTGTCGACGAGCCAGCGGATCGCGAGGCTCTGCTGGCGGTGGCGGCGCACTTCGCGCGGCACTTGGTAGTTCGCGCCGCCGACGCGCTTGCTGCGGACCTCGACCATCGGGCGCACGTTCTCGATCGCGCGCGTGAAGATGTCGACTTGGTCTTGTACTTCCGGGAGCCGCTTCTGCGCGAGGTCGAGCGCCTCGTAGAAGATCCCCTGCGCGGTGGTGCGCTTCCCGTCCCACATGATCTTGTTGATGATCTTCGTGGCGAGCATCGATCCGAACTTCGGATCGGGCTTGAGCAGAACGGCAGTCGACTTGTAGTTGCGCGGCATGACGAGGTCCTACTTCTTGGAGCGCTGGGAGCCGTACTTCGAGCGACTCTTCGTCCGCCCGTCGACACCGGACGT
>JANLUN010000778.1:0-3083 GCA_031363505.1 Planctomycetota bacterium
TACGCGGACGTCATCGTGCTCCGACATCCCAGCGAAGGCGCGGCGCGTTTGGCGGCGCAGTATTCGCCGGTGCCGGTGATCAATGCCGGCGACGGGAGTCACGAGCACCCGACGCAGACGCTCTGCGACCTCTACAACCTCTGGCTCGAGCGCGGTCGCATCGAAGGACTCGACGTCGTGCTCGCCGGCGACCTGCGTTACAGCCGCACGATTCATTCGTTCGCGTATGCGTTAGCGCGTTTCCGGGCGAACATCGTGTGCGTGCCGCAGCCGGGCTTCGAGCTTCCTGACTACGTCGTGCAACGCTTGCGCGAGGAGTTCGGCGTCGAGCCGCAGCGCGCGGACGCGTCGCGGCTGGGCGACCTGGCGTCCCAGAGCGACGCAGTGTATTTGACGCCTCAGAAGCCGCACCAGCTCTCGCTCTTCACCGATGCGCGTGGCTGGGCGATCGATCGCGTGGATGCCGTGTACATGACGAGACCGCAGACGGAGCGTCATCCCGACGGTGCGCGCGATCTCCAGAACTACGTCTCGCTCGGCAAGCGCGCGCTCGCGGCCGAGTCGCTCCGCGACGCCGTCGTGATGCACCCACTCCCGCGCCGCGACGAAATCAGCTCGGACATCGACAACGATCCGCGCAGCATCTACTTCAAGCAGGCCGCGCGCGGAGTGCCGATTCGGATGGCGATCCTGGCGAGCCTCCTGGGTGCGCAGCCTCCGAGCGTCGATCGCAGATCGGTGGACACGCGCTACCACCCCGTGCAGCTCGGCGCCAACCCTTGTCCGAACCCGACGTGTATCTCGCGCACCGAGGCGCGGCACGTCACCGCCATGTACAAGCTCGCGTCGCGCGCTCCCCTGCGGGCGCACTGCGCCTACTGCTCGCACGAGCTGGTGTTCGCCTACGTTGGGTGCTCGACCACGAGCCACTTTCACGACAAGGACTCCGCCGAGCTCCGGAAGATTCGCCCGGACCACCTGGTGTTCCTCCGCGATCTGGCGCAGGCCGAGAGCCTGGGGTTGTCGCCGGCCCTCCGCGTGTCGCCCGCGCTGTGAAGTCGGTCGCCGCGCGCCTCGATTTCGCGCTGCGAGCGTTTCCGCACACGGCGCCGCGATCCATGGGCGATCGGCGCACGCCTGCGCCCGAGATCCACGCGCGCACCATCCGGTAACCTCCTTGTCATCAGTCGGTTGAAACGTAGGATACCGGCCCCTCCAGGGGCGGCACACGGTTTGTGCAGCCGGCGGTCTTGGATGCCCTCGCTCGAGTCCAGCGGACGCGTTCCGCAAGCTCGAGCCAGATACGCGGACACGACCTACATTGAAATCGGATCCATCGCGAAGTCCGGCGCAGCTTGGTGCGGTAGCTTTCGCGCGCCATCCGCACGCCGCGGCTCGGCGCGAGCTCCATCGTGGCTCGCGCGGACTCGACTCTACGGAAACATCATGAAGCACTCGGACCTCGGTTCCTCGGCTCTCGACGTGGCGCCGCGCATTCGACGATCCTCGCGCCGTCTACAGATCCTCTCACTGCTCGTGGCCGGCGGTTTTGCCGCGTGCAGCCAAGGGGAAGGTCCGCCTGGCAGCACTTCGGGAGCCACGGCCGGCCAGGAGCTCGATCACCCGGCGACCGTGCCCGCCACGCTGTCCAAGCGCTTCATCGTCGACGCGAACTCGGGCGGCCACGCGACTAGCCTGCGCGTACTCAGCCTCAAGTGGGGGCGGCTCGTGAACGTGCTCGACTCGACGGGCGAACTACAGAACGCCGACTTCGTGGTCGGCGAGGACATCAACACGACGGCTCCGTCGCCTGCGTATCCAACCGGCGAGTTCCAGCTCTTGACGAACCCCGTCACCGAGATCACGACCGTGACGATCGGCGCGCCGTACTCGCCGTCGACCGTGGTGAACGGCGTCGAGACGTCCCTCTATCAGAAGGCTTTCAAGAAGCTCGACAAGAACCTCGGACGCATCGACGACGTTCCGCCGGACGCGAACCCCGTCGACAATCCGTTCCCGCTCATCCCGCGCAACGCCGCGGTGGTCATCACGTTCAACGACATACTCGATGCGGACACGATCTCGGCGGAGACGGTGCGCGTGCTCGTCGGCTATCCGCCGATCTCGCCGCTGTTCAGCCGGGTGATCAAGGACAGCAACCACGGCGACCTTGCGGATTTCGAGGGCGACAGCGCGCTCGAGTTTCATTCGACGCGCGTCATCCTCGACACGACCGTTTCGCAGATCGATGCCGTGGCATCGAATCCGCCCCTGCCTCCCAACCCGATTGGATTGCCGGCCAGCGTGACGACTACGCAGCCGAACGTCCTGATCCGGATTCCGACGAAGACCGGTTTGAATCAGGTCGTGATTTTGAAGAATCCGTCCGGGCACGGCGTGTCGTTCACGAACAACGGCAGCCGCGACACCGCCTCCGCGACGCGCGACATCTGGCGTTCCGCACGCGCCGGCGGAAGTGGTTCCTCGACGCCCGATGCGAACAATGGGTTCCTGTTCGACAACGTGCTGCCGAGCGTGCTCGGGACGCAATCCGTGCTCGTCCTCGGCGCTGCGGCCCCTGTGGGGGATACGTTCGTCGTCAACTTGGAGTTCGATTTCCCGGCGTGCGCCAGCTCACTCAAGGTGGGGGACGTCCTGCAGCAGCCGGGCTTCGTCGCCCAAGTCGTGGAAGCGTCCGATCCGCCGCTCAACGGCGTCGTCGAGGCGCACTTCCGCGTCGTGGCGGGTGACGAGCTCGACGTCGGCCTCGCGGAGATCTCGACGGTATTTGATCCCATCGCGAACTTCGGCAAGGAAGCGTGCTTCGTTCGCTTGACGAACCTCAGCGAGCCGCCGAACAAGAAGGTCGCCACGGACTCCGCGATCGTCATTCGATTCAGCGAGCCCATGGATCCGGCGGGGATCACGCCGTTCGACAACATGACGATCACACGCGTCGCATCGGCGCCCAGCGCCACGCAGTTCATCGTCGGCTCGATCAGCCCGTCGACCGATCTGCGCGAGTTCACGTTCTTCCCGACGGTCCCGTTCAAGCACCGTGCGGCGCCGCCGACGGCGGAGAG
>JANLUN010000799.1:0-4507 GCA_031363505.1 Planctomycetota bacterium
CAGCCCCTTCGGTATCGCCCCTCCGGTTGCCTGTTGAAGGTTGCCGCTCACACCTCGCTCGCTCCGCTGCGGACCCTCCTGGGTCCCCGCGCGGACAGCGCCGAACGGTCGCCATCCAACGCCACTTAGGCCGTCCTCATCCGGGAGCCGCCTGCTCATGACCAAGAACGTCCTTCCCGTTCGCACCTTCGGCGTCTATCGAGACATCGTCGAGATCCCCAGCCTCGTCGAGATCCAGACCAAGGCCTACGAGGAATTCCTGAAGGTCGGTTCGCCGGCCTCGACGCGCATGGGCGAAGGTCTCGAAGGCCTGCTGCGCGAGGTCTTCCCGATCTACTCGTACGACAAGACGATGTGCCTCGAGTACATCGGCTACGAGCTGGGGAATCCGCGCTACACGATCGAAGAGTGCCGCCAGTTGCGCCTGACCTACGGCTACCCGTTCAAGGTTCGCCTGCGGCTGATCAAGCCCGAGCCGATCGAAGAAGAGGTGTATCTCGGCGAGATCCCGATCATGGTCGGGGGCGGCGAGTTCATCATCAACGGCTCGGAGCGCGTGATCGTCAGCCAGCTCCACAGGTCGCCCGGCGTCGACTTCTCGTTCGATCAGTCGAGTACTTCGGACGCGCGCAAGCTGCACAGCTGCTGGATCATTCCCGAGCGCGGCTCGTGGGTGGAGCTCAACGTCACGAAGAAAGACACGCTCTCCGTTCGCATCGACCAGTCCGGCAAGTTCTCCGCCGTGACGCTTCTGCGCGCGCTTTCCGAGACGCTCTCCACCGACCGTGATTTGCTGCGCCAGTTCTATCCGACGCAAGTCGTGAAGAAGGGCAAGGCGCAGACGCAGTCGGCGTTCGCGAAGTCGATCACCGACAAGATCGCGGTGGGGGACATCGTCGTCCTGAAGACCGGCGAAGTCCTCGTCCCGTCGGGCATGCCGATTCCGGAGACCGCGGCGCTCGAGATCTCGGGCAGCGATCTCGCCGAAGTCGAAGTCATCGACTCGGACGTTCAGAACCTCGACATGCTCTTGATCAACTCGCTGCACGAGGATCCGACGAAGAGCCACGAGGAGGCGCTGCTCAAGATCTACAGCCGCCTTCGTCCGGGCAATCCGGTTCAACTCGAGAAGGCGCGCGAGCTCTTCCACGAGAAGTTCTTCGATGCGCAGCGCTACCGGCTCGGTCGCGTCGGTCGCTTCCGTCTCAACCGCAAGTTCAGCCAGACGATCGGCGAGGACGTTCAAGTCCTGCAGCCCGAGGACTTCATCAACTCGATCAAGTACCTCATCGATCTGCGCAACGGCAAAGGCGAGATCGACGACATCGACAACCTCGGCAACCGGCGCGTGCGCACGATCGCGGAGCTGGCGGCGGACGAGTTCCGCAAGGGCTTGTTGAAGCTGCGTCGCACCGCGCAAGAGCGCATGAACCTCGAGAACCCGGAGACGGTCTCGCCGCGCACGCTCATCAACTCGAAGACGTTCTCGAGCGCGGTCGACTACTTCTTCGGCCGCAGCGAACTGTCGCAGGTCGTAGACCAGGCGAACCCGCTGTCGCAACTCGCGCACGAGCGGCGTCTCTCCGCGCTCGGCCCGGGCGGACTCAACCGCAAGCGCGCCGGCTTCGACGTGCGCGACGTGCACCTGTCGCACTACGGCCGCTTGTGCCCGATCGAGACGCCGGAAGGTTCGAACATCGGTCTGATCTCGTCGCTCTCGCTGTACTCGCGACTCGACGAGTACGGCTTCCTCACGACGCCGTACCGCAAGGTGAAGGCCGGGAAGCTCACGGACCAAGTCGACTACCTGCGCGCGGACGAGGAAGTCGGTCTCGTGATGGCGCCCGCGGACCTCTCGATCGGTCCGAAGAACGAAATCGTCGGCGAGCGCGTCCTCGCGCGCCGCGACGGTGACAACCTGGAAGTCGCGCCGACCGACGTCGATTACGTCGACGTCTCTCCGGCGCAGATCATCGGCGTTTCCGCCGCGCTCATTCCTTTCCTCGAGCACGACGACGCGAACCGCGCGCTCATGGGCTCGAACATGCAGCGCCAAGCGGTGCCGCTCCTCAAGACCGAAGTGCCGGTCGTCGGCACGGGCATGGAGGGCGTCGTCGCGCGCAACTCGAACATGCCGATCTTCGCCGAAAAGGCGGGGACAGTGCGGTACGTGGACTGCCTCACGATTCGCATCGACGAGGACGAGTACCCACTGACGAAGTTCCGCGGCCTGAACGAGCGGACCACGCAGAACCATCGCCCGGTCGTCAAGGAAGGTGACCAGGTCAAAGTGGGCCAACTGCTCGCCGACGGCGCTTCCACGCAAGGCGGCGCGCTCGCGCTCGGCAAGAACCTCGTCGTCGCGTTCATGCCGTGGGACGGCTTCAACTACGAGGACGCGATCCTGCTCTCCGAGCGGCTCGTCGAGGACGACACGTTCACCTCGATCCACATCGAGGAGTACGAAGTCGAGATCCGCGAAACGAAGCTCGGCAAGGAAGAGTTCACGCGTGACATCCCGAACGTCGGCGAGAAGGCACTCGCCAACCTCGACGACGCGGGCATCGTGCGCATCGGCACGTTCGTCGACGCGGGCGACATCCTCGTCGGCAAAGTCGCGCCGAAGTCGAAGAGCGAGCTGACCCCGGAAGAGAAACTGCTGCACGCGATCTTCGGCAAGGCCGGCGTAGACGTGAAGAACGCGTCGCTCACCATGCCGCCGGGCACGCGCGGCGTCGTCATCGACGCGCAGAAGTTCAGCCGCCGCGTCAACCTGACCGACGCCGAGCGCAGCAAGGCGCTGGCCGTCATCCGCGATGCGGAGCGCGATTTCCTGCACGCGCTGCGTGACTACACGTCGGCGATGCTGCGCGAAGTCAACGCGACGCTCGGCGAGACCGTCACCGACGATCTCACGGGCAAGCCGATCGCGTTCGACGACACGGCCACGTACGACGAGCTACGCCGCGTGCGACTCCTGTGTTTGGCTTCCGCGGAGGCCGCGTCCGCGAAAGAGAAGCGCGAGAAGTCGCTGATCGTCATCAACGACTACCAGGCGCGCATCAACAACAAGGAGACCGACAAGAACAAGGTCGTGAACCGCTTGTCGCGCGGCGACGAGCTGCCCACGGGCGTGCTCGAGATGGTCAAGGTGTACGTCGCGACGAAGCGTAACCTGTCAGTCGGCGACAAGATGGCCGGTCGCCACGGCAACAAGGGCGTGATCTCGAAGATCGTGCCCGTCGAAGACATGCCGTACCTCGAGGACGGCACGCCGGTCGACATCGTGCTCAATCCGCTCGGCGTGCCGAGCCGGATGAACGTCGGACAGATCCTCGAAACGCACCTCGGCCTCGCCGCGCGCACGCTCGGCGTGCGTTGCCACACGCCGGCGTTCGACGGCGCGAAGGAAGGCGAGATCGAGGCGATGCTGGTCGAGGCGGGATTGCCCGCGACCGGTAAGTTCAAGCTGCACGACGGCCGCACGGGACAACCGTTCGAGCAGCTCGTCACGGTCGGCGTGATGTACATGCTGAAGCTGCACCACCTCGTCGACGAGAAGGTGCACGCGCGCGCCACCGGTCCCTACAGCTTGATCACGCAGCAACCGCTCGGCGGCAAGGCGCGATTCGGCGGACAGCGCTTCGGCGAGATGGAAGTGTGGGCGCTCGAAGCGTACGGCGCGGCGGCGATCCTGCAGGAGCTGCTCACCGTGAAGTCCGACGACGTCGACGGTCGCACGAAGATCTACGAGTCGATGGTCAAGGGTCTCAACATTCTCGAGCCGGGTACGCCGGTTTCGTTCGAAGTGCTCACGAACGAGATCAAAGGTCTCGGCTTGAACATGGAGTTGCACAAGAAGGCGGTTCTCTAGGAAGACATCCATGGCAGAGACGATCTACAACCGCGTCAACGACTACGGCAGCGTCACGATCAGCCTGGCTTCGCCCGAGGACATTCGTTCTTGGTCCTACGGCGAGGTCAAGAAGCCCGAGACGATCAACTACCGCACGTACCGCCCCGAGCGGGATGGCCTGTTCTGCGAGCGCATCTTCGGTCCGGAGAAGGACTGGGAGTGCTTCTGCGGCAAGTACAAGGGCATCAAGCACAAGGGCATCGTGTGCGACAAGTGCGGCGTGATGATCACGCACTCGCGCGTGCGCCGAAAGCGCATGGGCCACATCAACCTGGCCACGTCGGTCGCGCACATCTGGTTCTTCAAGGCGATGCCGAGTCGTCTCGGCAACCTGCTCGGCGTCAAGGTCTCGAACCTCGAGCGCGTCATCTACTTCCAGGACTACATCGTCATCGATCCGGGCGACACGCCGCTGGAAGAGCACCAACTGCTGACGGAAGACGAGTTCCGCCAAGCGCGCGCGAAGTACGGCAGCGAGTTCGACGCCGACATGGGCGCCGAAGCGGTCAAGAAGATGCTGCGCCGCTTGGACCTCCAGAAGCTGTCCGAAGAGCTGCGCGAGGAGCTGCTCTCGACGCGCTCGAAGCAGCG
>JANLUN010000807.1:0-1302 GCA_031363505.1 Planctomycetota bacterium
CGGCACGAAGCGGCGTGTCGTCGTCGAACCGCGCACGACGTTGCTCGACGCGTTGCGCACGCGGCTCGAGCCGGCGCTCACGGGGACGAAGACCGTGTGCGACCGCGGCAACTGCGGCGCGTGCACCGTGATCGTGGACGGCGAACCGGCGTACGCGTGCCTCATGCTCGCCGCCGACTTGCGCGGGAAGAAGATCCGCACGATCGAGGGCGAAGGCACGCCCGAGCGACTGTCGCCGCTCCAGGCCGCGTTCTGCAAGCACGACGCATCGATGTGCGGGTTTTGCACGCCGGGCTTCGTCATGGCGATCACCGCGTGTCTCGAGCGCGATCCCAAGGCGGACATGGCCACGATCCGCTCGAGCTGTGCCGGGAACCTGTGCCGGTGCGGCACGTATCCACACATCTTTAGCGCCGCGCTCGAAGCCGCGCGCGACCTCGAAGGGCGAGGAAAGAAATAGTGGCCACGCGCGCACCGCGGCAGGACGGCGACAAGCCGCGCAAGAAGAAGATCAAGACGACCCAGGTCGTCGACGGTCACGAGCGCGAGGTCGAGATCGAAGTCGACGACGTCGACGGTCCGGCGTGGCCCGATCGGCGTGCTATGCGCCTCCTGAATCACGATCTGCCGCGCGTCGACGGGCCGGACAAAGTCACCGGGCGCGCCAAGTACACACACGACATCCGGCTGCCGAACATGCTGTTCGCGCGGTTCCTGTGCTGTCCGTTTCCGCAGGCGAGCGTGAAGATCGATCCCGCGCCGGCGCTCGCACTGCCGGGCGTGTTCGCGGCGCGCGCGCTCGAGCTCCCGGTCGGCAAGACGCGCTACTTGGGACACGCGGTCGCCGTCGTCGCGGCGGACACGCCCGAGCGCTGCGACGACGCGCTGCGCGCGATGAAGGTCGAGTTCACGCCGATCGAGCCGTGGGCCGTCGACGCAACGCAATCGAACACGATGCGCGGGCCGACGGTGCTCAAGAAGGGCAACAAGAGCAAGGTGACCGAGGCCGGCTCGCGCGAGGACGCGGAGCGGATCGGGGCCCAATCGGCGGCGATCGTCGACGCGACCTACATCGTTCCCACGCAACACCACGCGTCGCTCGAAACGCACGGCGTCGTCGTCGACTTCCGCGGCGGGACGGAAGCCACCGTGTACGCGTCGACGCAGGCGACGTTCTCGATCGCCGGCGAAGCTGCGACCTTCCTCGGTCTCGATGCGAGCGCCGTCACCGCGATCGTCGAGCACATGGGCGGCGGCTTCGGCGCGAAGTTCGGGCTCGGGTTCGAAGGCAAGGCTGCGTGC